>NZ_JAVIJB010000039.1:0-64605 GCF_033977165.1 Mesorhizobium captivum | reverse complement strand
CAGCCCCGTGCGGCCTAACGCTAACGCTGTCACCTATTCCCTGTCTCACAACAGGGGTGCAGTCCACTGCCCTACTGCCCTACTGCCCTACTGCCCTACTGCCCTACCTCACCACTCTCACCACCGTCCGGTCCGACAGCAGCGGCAGCAGCCTTGCCATGGTGCGGGCCGTCACCGCCACGCAGCCCTGCGTTGGCGTGAAGCCGGGACGCGCGAGATGGAAGAAGATCGCGCTGCCGCGGCCGCGCCGGCGCGGCGCGATGTTCCAATCGAGCACCAGGCAGACGTCGTAGAGCCGGTCGGCGCGCCGCATCCGCTCGTGGCTGGCGCCATAGGGAATCTTCACCGGACGGTTGTAGTTGCGGTCGTCCGGCACCTCGCACCAGCCGAGGTCCGGGCCGATCGGCGCCATCGCCAGCCTCGTCCGGCGCCCGCCGGGAAACTGGTCGTTGCGGAAATAGCCCGACAATATCCGCATTGCGGCCAGCGGCGTCGCGCCGTCGCCCTCGCGCTTGTTTGTCGAGATGCCGCCGCGCCCAATCGCGCAGGGAAACACCGTTTTGCCGGCCTGGAGGAAGCCCTGCGCAGGGTTGCCCGGCCTTGCGCGCACAGTCAGGACACGCAGGCCCTTCGGCAAAAATTCACCCGCCTCATTGCGCGCGCGTTTTTTCTTGTATGATTGTGTCACGGAACAAATCACTGTGATCGGCTGTTGCGCCGGTGAGCTTCCGCATAAATGGGGGGAGGTCAACTGAATATTCTTTTTAAAACAACGGATTGATCCATGACATCACGCACCATTCTGATCGTTGACGACGACGACGACTTGCGGGCCACTCTCGTCGAGCAACTGGCCCTTTACGAGGAATTCGACGTCCAGCAGGAATCCACCGCCGCAAAAGGCGTCGCCGCGGCGCGCGGCGGCCTCGTCGATCTGCTGATCATGGATGTCGGGCTGCCCGACATGGACGGCCGCGAGGCGGTAAAGATCCTGCGCAAGGGCGGTTACAAGGCGCCGATCATCATGCTGACCGGCCACGACACCGATTCCGACACGATCCTGGGCCTCGAGGCCGGCGCCAACGATTATGTCACCAAGCCCTTTCGCTTCGCCGTGCTCCTGGCGCGCATCCGTGCGCAGCTTCGCCAGCACGAGCAGAGCGAGGACGCCACCTTCTCGGTCGGCCCCTACACGTTTAAGCCCAGCCAGAAGCTTTTGATCGATCCGCGCGGCGCCAAGGTGCGGCTGACCGAAAAGGAGGCCTCCATCATCAAATATCTCTATCGCGCCGATCAGAAAGTGGTGACCCGCGACGTGCTCTTGGAAGAGGTGTGGGGCTACAATTCCGGCGTCACCACGCATACGCTGGAGACCCATGTCTACCGGCTACGCCAGAAGATCGAGCGCGATCCTTCCAATGCCGAAATTCTTGTGACAGAAAGCGGCGGCTACAAGCTGGTTCCTTAAACATTTCATGATCTAGAGCAATTCCAGGAAAAGTGTGAGACGGTTTTCCGTCCGGAATTGCGTCAAAACGAAGAGATCGAGCGGTCGGGCGGGACCGCTTCGGGTACGATCCTGGTGCTGGAGGGTAATGGATCGGCTCGCTGGACGCATCGGATGGTGCGTGATTGGAAGGTTGGAGCGTTCGCTTGTGCGTCCAGAAGGACGCGACGCTCCAAAGGAGGGACTGGACTGACCGCTCGGGGACACAGCTAGGATGGCGCTGGATGACGAGATCCGCATCCTGTCCGCCGTGAAGCTTTTTCAGGGCTTCACGCAGGAACAGTTGCGTCTGCTCGCCTTCGGCGCGGAAAACACCTTCCTGCAGGCCGATCACAAGCTCTACCGCGAGGATGACGAGGCCGACTCGGCCTATATCGTGGTCAGCGGCCTGATCGCGCTCTACCGCGAGCAGGGCGGCGAGCGCATCCCGATCGGCACGGCCGGCCCGGGCGCAATGCTCAGCGAGCTCGCTTTGATCGCCGACACCAACCGGCTGACCAGCGCCTCGGCGGCGGCCGATTCGGAGGTGATCCGGCTCAGCCGCAAGATGTTCCGCCGCATCCTGGAAGAGTATCCGGAGCTGGCGCTGCAGCTGCATGAGCGCATCCTGGAAGAATTCCAGCAGATGATCGCCCGCATCGAGGAGCTCGCGCCGCGGTTCACGGAGTGAGCGACCTGACGAAACGGCGCAAGAGCGAGTTCGTCATCCTAGGGCGGAGCAAGGAGCGAAGCGACGCGCGTAGACCCTAAGCATGTCTCCCGAAAGTGGGACCGGTTTCGGGACAAAGACATGCCAACAGCCTAAAGCGCACGGAGCGAATCTGAAAGATCGCGACGCGCTTTAGGATGACGACGGAAAGGCAGGCGCCCTCTCCCGTCACCGCGCGTCAATCCAAATCAAACTTCGCGATCACCGGCACATGGTCCGACGGTTTCTCCCAACCGCGCGCCGCCTTGAGAATCTCGTAGCCTTTGAAACTCGCCACCAGATTGGCCGATGACCAGACATGATCGAGCCGGCGGCCACGGTCCGATGCTTCCCAGTCCTTCGCCCGGTAGCTCCACCAGGTGTAGAGTTTTTGCTCGGCGGGCACATTGAGCCGCATCAGGTCGACCCAGCCGCCGGCTCGCCGCATCGCTTCGAAACCTTCGGTCTCGACCGGCGTGTGGCTGACGACGTTGAGCAGCTGCTTGTGCGACCAGACGTCATGCTCCTGCGGCGCGATGTTGAGGTCGCCGACCAGGATCGAGGCATCGTCCTGGCTCGCCGGCACGCCGTTCATTTCGTGGACGAAGTCGAGCTTGTGCCGGAACTTTCTGTTGATCTCGGGATCCGGCTCGTCGCCGCCGGCCGGAACGTAGAAATTGTGCAGCAGGACCGACCCGCCGCCGGCCTGGACCCTGACCGACAGGTGCCGGCTGTCGTCGATCTCGCAAAAACGCCGCTTCTCAACCAGCTCGATCGGGCGGCGGGCCACGGTCGCCACGCCGTGATAGCCTTTCTGTCCGTGGAAAAGGATGTGCTCATAGCCCGCCTTCCGGAAAGCCTTTTCGGGGAAAAGCTCGTCCGGAACCTTGGTTTCCTGCAGGCAGAGCACGTCCGGCGCATGTTCTTTCAGCAGCCGCTCGACGATCGGCATGCGCAAGCGCACGGAGTTGATGTTCCAGGTGGCGATGGTGAAGGGCATGCGGCGGGTCCGGGGACGGCGTAGGTCGCCGAACTACTGCCAGCCGCGCGCCATAAAGACAAGCCGGCGATAATTGCAGAGGTCGGCGCCGCCCCTCATTGCCCTGCCGGGCATTTCTCCCCGTTAACGGGGAGAAAGACGCAGCTGCAACGCCGGCGATTGGCGAAGACGTCGATGAAAGTGTCCCTTCTCCCCGTTCACGGGGAGAAGATGGCGGCAGCCAGATGAGGGGCGGCGCCAACGTATCCCGGAGAAAACTCCGACAGCGGCGAAAGCCTACCGCGTCTTCGTATTGAGTTCTCTGTTCGCCGTATAGTCGATGGCGAAGGTGTCGTCCGGGATGGAGACGCCTTCCTTGACGTTGAAGATCATCACCGTCGTGTCCTTGCCCTGCGCGTCGGTGATCGTCCACTGGCGCAGCTCATAGCTCTTCGGATCGAACATCATGGTGATCCGGGCATTGCCGAACACCGACTTGTCGGAGAGCTGAATGGTGGTGAGGTCGTCCTCCTCCTTGACGGCCTTCACCCGCCCGCCGGAGAGGTCGATCCTGTCATCCAGCAGCAATTTCAGCGGCGTCTTCGACAGCGGATAGAGGTCGGAGGTGTTCAGCTTCTTGTTGAGGATCACCACCGACTTGCCGTCGGAGATCACCCGGAAATTAGACGATCCGTCATAGTTGAAGCGGATCTTGCCGGGGCGTTCGAGGAAGAACTTGCCGCCGGTCTGCTCGCCCTTCGGGCCGAACTGCACAAACTCGCCGCTCATCGATTTGACCGAGGAGAAATGGTCGGCGATCTTTTGCGCCGCCGGCGGGACCGCTGCCTGGGCCTGGGCGAGAAGCTGGAAGCCCGGCACGACATTGATGGCCGCGGCGCCCGCGAGGATCAGGCCAAGGCCGAGCACCTGTCGGCGGGTCGGAGCGAATTCTGTCTGGGTCTTCATGCCGGTCACTTCCTGTGATTCGTGTCGTCGCAGTGTCTGGACCCCCAGTTGGGCCTAAGTTTGGCGGGTCACACGGCGCTTGGTCGCATGAACGCGCCAGAAGGTTCAAAGTTGCCGGCCGGCTCCTTTGGTCGCCGCCGGGCTAAAACTTATCGTCTTCCGTCGGCACCAGTATTTCGCGTTTGCCGGCATGGTTGGCCGGACCGACAATGCCTTCCTTCTCCATCTTCTCGATGATCGAGGCGGCGCGATTGTAGCCGATGCCGAGCCGGCGCTGGATGTAGCTGGTCGAGGCCTTGCCGTCGCGCAGCACCACCGCCACCGCCTGGTCGTAAGGATCGTCGGAATCCTCGAAATTGCCGCCGCCGCCGGAACCGCCCCTGCCCGAGGCGCCGTCCTCGTCGTCTTCCTCGTCGTCCTCGGTGATGGCGTCGAGATATTCGGGCACGCCCTGCAGCTTGAGATGCCCGACGATCCGCTCGACCTCATCGTCCGACACGAACGGACCGTGGACGCGCTGGATGCGCCCGCCGCCGGCCATGTAGAGCATGTCGCCCATGCCGAGCAGCTGCTCGGCGCCCTGCTCGCCAAGGATGGTGCGGCTGTCGATCTTCGACGTCACCTGGAAGGAGATGCGGGTCGGGAAATTGGCTTTGATGGTGCCGGTGATGACGTCGACCGAGGGACGCTGCGTCGCCATGATGACATGGATGCCGGCGGCGCGCGCCATTTGCGCCAGGCGCTGCACCGCGCCCTCGATGTCCTTGCCGGCCACCATCATCAGGTCGGCCATCTCGTCAATGATGACGACGATATAGGGCATCGGCTCGAGGTCGAGATCCTCCGTCTCGTAGATCGCCTCGCCGGTCTGGCGGTCGAAGCCGGTCTGAACCGTGCGCGAGATTTTTTCGCCCTTCTTCTCGGCCTGGCTGACGCGCGCGTTGAACCCGTCGATGTTGCGCACGCCGACCTTGGACATCTTGCGGTAGCGGTCCTCCATCTCGCGCACCGTCCATTTCAGCGCCACCACCGCCTTCTTGGGATCGGTAACGACCGGCGTCAGAAGATGCGGGATGCCGTCATAGACGGAAAGTTCGAGCATCTTCGGATCGATCATGATCAGCCGGCATTCCTGCGGCGTCAGCCGGTAGAGCAGCGACAGGATCATGGTGTTGATGGCGACCGACTTGCCCGAGCCGGTGGTGCCGGCGACCAGCACGTGCGGCATCTTGGCGATGTCGACGATGACCGCTTCGCCATTGATGGTCTTGCCGAGCGCCAGCGCGAGCTTCGCCTTCGTCGTCTCGAAGTCGCGGCTCGCCATGATTTCGCGCAGATACACCGTCTCGCGCTTGGCGTTCGGCAATTCGATGCCGATGGCGTTGCGGCCCGGCACGACGGCGACGCGGCAGGCGATCGCGCTCATCGAGCGGGCGATGTCGTCGGAAAGGCCGATGACGCGCGAGGATTTGATGCCGGGCGCGGGCTCGAGCTCATAGAGTGTTACGACCGGACCCGGGCGGACATGGATGATCTCGCCCTTGACGCCGAAATCCTCGAGCACGCCTTCCAGAAGCCGCGCATTCTGTTCAAGCGCATCTTTCGACAGGCTCGGGTCTTTCGCCACGTTCTTCGGCTCGGACAGGAAATGCAGCGACGGCATCTCGAACGTGCCGGAGCCGATCAGCGAGGTCTGCGCCTCGCGCTGGACGCGCGCGCCTTGCACCGGACGCGGCGCAGGCGCCTCGACGCGGGTCGCTGCGTCGGAGCGGAAGTTGCGCACGTTGGCGCGGCGCTGGACAGGTTCCTCGTCGTCGAAATCGACCTCTTCCTCGTCGTCGAAGACATCGTCGTCGACCGGATCGACCGAGGCGCTGCGGTCGTTGACCATCGCGGCGAAGAATTCCGGCTCGACGCGGGCACGTCCGCCGGGGCTCATCCGGGCCTCGGCGAACTCGGCCGATTCGACCCGCTCGGCGGCGCGCCGCCAGGCGCTCGCCCGCGGTTCCATCTGCGGCTCGAACTCGTCGCGCTCCTGCCTGCGGCGCGCGGCGCGGCGGTGCAGGAAGGCGCGGAACGACAGCCACCAATGGGTGACGGCGCCGAGCGCCAGAATGCCTTCGTCGCCCTCGTCCTCATCCTCGTCGAAGAGCAATTCGTCCTGCTCGCGCGGATCGGGCTCGGTGCCGCGCTCCATGACCGCAAAGCCGTTCTTGCGCGCAATCAGCGCCGAGCCATAGGCGAACAGCCAGAGCGCCGGCGCGGCAAGCACGACGGCGATGATGCTGGCGAAAAGGCCTTTCGGGTAGCCGCCGACGGCGATGCCCGGGATCTTCAGCACCATGTCGCCGAACACGCCGCCGAGACCGGTCGGCAGCGGCCAGGTGTTGGGCGGCGTGACGCAGCCGACGATCGCGGCGGCAAGCAGCGCGAAGCCGAACCAGGCAAGCCCGCGCTTAGGCAACCTGTCGACGCCGCGCGCGGAGAACAGAAGAAAGCCCCAGACCACAGCCGGCACCAGGCCGGCGACGGCGGCAAGGCCGAAGAACTGCATGGCAAGGTCGGAAAACACGGCACCCGCATAGCCCATGGCATTGGTGACGATGTTGTTGGTGGCGTGCGAGAAGCTCGGATCGGCGACGTTCCAGGTGGCCAGGCTGGCGACGCCGAAAGCGGTGAACACGAACAGTCCGGCGCCGACCAGCCGCCCGACCTGGCGCCGCGCGAACGCCTGGATGCCGTGCCCCGTATCGGTCAGCGCGAGCGGTGCTGAAGCGCCTGAACGCATGCCTCTTCCCCGTAAGTCGTTGCCTGGCCGGGCGCTTGGCGCACTCCGGCAGATTCGGACGACAGACTATCGGCGGGAAGGTTAAGGCCGCATTAACCATGGCCTTTTACCAGCGCCGCCCTCCAACAGAAATGGCGAGCCTCGCGGCCCGCCATCTCACCTGTCGAACGACGAAACGATCGGATCCTCTCGGAGCCGATCTCCCGCAAATCACTTGTGACCGGCATACTGCATCAGGCTGGCGCAGAATTCGGCGTGAGGCTTGCTCATTGCCGCGTCCTGGCACTCCTTCATCATCATGTCCTGCTTGTCCTTCGCTGTCGCAGCCCAGGCGGCCTTGAAATCGGCTTCCGACTTCATGGTCTTCATGCCGGAATCGGTGAAAAACGGCGCCATGTTGTCCGGTTCGTCGAGAGCCCCGGCCAATGCAACGCCGCTGATCATGGAAAAAGCGAGTGCCCCGAGGAAGATGTTCTTGATGTTCATCAGGTGGTTCCTTCCCTTTTGTTGTTTAACGAGCGCCAGAACGGCGGCCGCAACCCCCAATACGGAACCGGAAAGCCCGATGTTTCTTCCTGTTTGCGCATCACGCGAACGTGATGGCGCTGAAAAAACGATTCTTCGCTTTCGCCTTTCGACACGTACGATTTTCCAAAAAAAGAGGCCCGGATTGCTCCGGGCCTCAAGGCGTGAGCCCTTTCGAGAGCATCACGACGGGATCTTGGGAGTGATCCAGGAAAACCGCTCGGCGGCTTTCGTTCGAGATATCCCGGGCCGGCGGGAGGAGGGTCCGCCGGCCCGTGGCGCAGGTTGCCTTACGGCACCACTTCGCCGTGCTGGGTAACGTCGAGACCCTCGACCTCTTCCTGGCTGCTCGGACGCAGGCCGACCAGCGCCTTGACGATGAATAGGATCACGAAGGTGGCGATCGCCGTCCACAGGATGGTGAAGACGATGCCGTAGATCTGCGTGCCGACCGAAGCGCCCTTGCCGAGCGCGTTGATCGCCGGATCGGCGAGCGCGCCGGTGAGCAGCGCGCCGACGATGCCGCCGACGCCATGCACGCCGAAGGCATCGAGCGAGTCGTCATAGCCGAACGCGTGCTTGAGCTTGACCGCCGACAGGTAGCAGACGACGCCGGCGATGATGCCGACGATGAAGGCGCCGGTCGGGTTGACGAAGCCGGAAGCAGGCGTCACCGCGACCAGGCCGGCGACGGCGCCGGAGATGATGCCGAGCACCGAAGGCTTCTTGGCGACGATCCATTCGGCGAACATCCAGGCCAGCGCCGCCGCGGCGGTGGCGACCTGCGTGTTCATCATCGCTGCGCCCGCGAGGCCGTCGGCGGCAAGCTCCGAGCCGGCATTGAAGCCGAACCAGCCGACCCACAGCAGCGAGGCGCCGATCACCGAATAGACGAGGTTGTGCGGCGCCATGTTGGTGGTGCCGTAGCCCTCGCGCTTGCCGAGCACCAGCGCGCAGACCAGGCCCGCGACACCGGCGTTGATGTGGACGACCGTGCCGCCGGCGAAGTCGAGCACCCCGGCAGCGCCGAGGAAGCCGCCGCCCCACACCCAATGCGCGATCGGGGCGTAGACGAAGACCAGCCACAGGCCCATGAAGAGGAGCAGCGCCGAGAACTTCATGCGTTCGGCGAAGGCACCGGCGATCAGCGCCGGCGTGATGATGGCGAAGGTCAGCTGGAACATCGAGAAGACGAATTCCGGAATGTTCGCCACGCCCGGCAGCCACAGCGTCGAGGTAGTGATGCCGTGATGGAAGAATTTCGAGAAGCCGCCGAGATAGGCGTTCATGCCGCCGCCGTCGGAGAAGGCCAGCGAATAGCCGAACATGAACCACAGCACCGTCACCAGGCAGGTAATGGCGAAGCTCTGCATGATGGTGGCGAGCACGTTCTTCTTGCGCACCATGCCGCCGTAGAACAGCGCCAGGCCCGGAATGGTCATCATCAGCACCAGCGCCGTCGAGGTCAGCATCCAGGCGGTGTTGCCGGTGTCGAGCGCCGGCGCCGGAGCGGCGGGCGCCGCGGCCGTCGCCGGCGCCGCGGCTTCCTGCGCGAAGGCGGCGACGGTGCTGAGCACTACGAGAGCGAGCGAAGCGGCCGCGCGTCCCGTCGTCTTCAAGGTGGAAGGAATATTCATTGAACTCTCCGTTGGAATAGCTGGTCGCCGCTTAGAGCGCGTCGGTGTCTGTTTCGCCGGTGCGGATGCGCACCGCCTGGTCGATGCCGAAGACGAAGATCTTGCCGTCGCCGATCTGGCCGGTCTTGGCGGCCGCGCTGATCGCTTCGACGGCCTTGTCGACCATGTCGGCACCGACGGCGACTTCGATCTTGATCTTGGGCAGGAAGCTCACCGCGTATTCCGCGCCGCGATAGATTTCCGTATGCCCCTTCTGACGCCCGTAGCCTTTGACTTCGGTGACGGTCAGGCCCTGGATGCCGACGGCGGTGAGCGCTTCGCGCACCTCGTCGAGCTTGAACGGCTTGATGATTGCCATCACGATTTTCATAAGGTTTCACCCTTTGCTGTTGCGGTCGCCCGCGTTTGCACACCTTCGCCGATCCCCCATAAGAGCCGGAGAGTGCCGGACAGGATTCAAGCTCCGTGCCAATTGCCGAAGCAGGGCGTTAACCTGTTGTAAACAAAGGGGATGGGCGATCCTTGCACATTTTTCGTGCGCGAGGGCGTCAGGATGTCCGATTAAGAAATAGGCAAATTTTAGAAAATGCCTGTTTTATAGGCTTTGGCTCGAAGCCGGCTCATCGTTTCAGCCGGATGAGGCCTTCCTGGGCCACCGAGGCGATCAAGGTTCCGTCCCGCGCGAACAGCGACCCGCGGGTGAAACCGCGCGAGCCTTGCGTGGAAGGACTGTCCTGCGTGTAGAGGATCCAGTCGTCCAGCGAATGGCTGCGATGGAACCACATGGCGTGGTCGAGGCTGGCCGCCTGGATGTCGCGGTCGAAAATGGCGCGGCCATGCGCGAAGGTCGAGGTATCGAGCAGCGTCATGTCGGAAAGGTAGGCGAGCACGGCGGCCTGCGTCGCGCGGTCTTCCGGAACCGGGCCGGTGGTGCGGATCCAGATGTTCTGCTCCGGCTCCAGCTTCTCGCGGCTGGTATAGTGCTTCAGCATTACCGGCTTCATCTCGATCGGCCGGTCGCGCTCCCAGTAGCGCTTGATGCCTTCCGGCACAGCCTCGCCGAATTTGCCGAGCAGCTCGCGCTGCGACAAAAGCGTGTCGGGCGCCGGCACGTCGCGCGGCATCGGCAGCTGATGCTCCAGCCCCACCTCGTCCTGCTGGAACGAGGCCTCCAGCGAGAAGATCGCCTGTCCGTGCTGGATCGCCACCACCCGGCGCGTGGTGAAGGAGCCGCCGTCGCGGATGCGGTCGACCTCGTAGACGATCGGCACCTTGGTGTCGCCGGGCCGCATGAAATAGCCGTGCAGCGAATGCACATGGCGCTCGGGCTCGACCGTGCGCTGGGCGGCGACCAGCGCCTGGGCGATCGTCTGGCCGCCGAAGACGCGCTGCCAGTCGAGCTTGGGGCTGCGACCACGATACAGGTTGTGTTCGAGCTGCTCGAGGTCGAGAATGTCGAGTAGCTCGTCCATCGCCGCCGTCATGTTCCGCGTCCTTCAAAGATGTGTCATGGCGGGTTTCGGACAGGACAGGCGGGCAGTCAAGCTGCAACGGCCGCCGCCGGAGGCCGCGAAAGGAAAGTGCCATGGTGGAGCGCAAGGCGGATGCGGCAGACAAAACATCGCTGGATGTGCTGGTGGCGGGCGCCGGCTATGTCGGTCTGGCCGCGGCCGTATCGCTGAAGCAGGCGCGCCCCAGCCTTGCCGTCGCCATCGTCGACGCGGCGCCCGCCGGCGTCTGGCAGAAGGACGGCCGCGCCTCGGCGATTGCCGCGGCGGCCTGCCGCATGCTGGAACAGTTAGGGGTCTGGGGCGAGATCGCGCCGGAAGCGCAGGCGATCACCGAGATGATCATCACCGACTCGCGCGCCGCTGATCCGGTGCGTCCGGTGTTTTTGACCTTCGACGGCGAGGTGGCGCCCGGCGAACCTTTCGCGCATATGGTCGCAAACCGCGATCTGAACGGCGCGCTGCGCCGCCGCGCCGAAAAGCTCGGCATCGACATCATCGAAGGCATGGCCGTTAGCGCCTTCGACACGAACGGCGCCGGCATCACCGTGCATCTGGCCGATGGCGCCGCGCTCAAGGCTCGGCTGCTGATTGCCGCCGACGGCGTTAATTCGAAGCTGCGCGACATGGCCGGCATCAAGACGGTGAAATGGGAATACGGCCAGTCCGGCATCGTCTGCACCGTCGCCCACGAGCGCCCGCATAATGGCCGCGCCGAGGAACATTTTTTGCCCGCCGGCCCCTTCGCCACCTTGCCGCTGAAACCCGACAAGGACGGGACCAATCGCTCGTCGATCGTCTGGGTCGAGCGCACGGAAGATGCGCAAAAACTCGTCGATGGCGACGAGTTCGTCTTCGAGCATGAGCTGGAGCAGCGCTTCAGCTTGAAGCTCGGCGAGATCCGCGTCGCCGATAAGCCGCGCGCCTGGCCGCTCGGCCTCATCCTTGCGCGCGCTTTCGTGGCGCCGCGCATCGCGTTGGCGGGTGACGCCGCCCACGGTATCCATCCGATCGCTGGGCAGGGCCTCAATCTTGGCTTCAAGGATGTGGCGGCGTTGGCCGAAGTACTGGTCGAGGCCGACCGGCTCGGCCGGGACATCGGCGCGCTCGACGTGCTCGAACGCTATCAGCAATGGAGGCGCTTCGACACGCTGCAGATGGGCGTCACCACCGACGTGCTGAACCGGCTGTTTTCCAACGACATCGGCCCGCTGCGCGCCGTGCGCGACGTCGGCCTCGGCCTTGTCGAGCGCATGCCGAAGCTCAAGGACTTCTTCATCCGCCAGGCCTCGGGCCTCTCCGGCGACACGCCAAGGCTATTGAAAGGGGAGGCGATCTAGCACCCAAACAAGGTAGTAGAAAACGACCACAGCAATCAGAATTCCGAGCAAAAAACGCCCGGTTCTGGACTTCTTCAACCAGTCCCCAAATAGCATTTCAAGTAGGTCAGCTATTTGGGCCGCCACATAAGCTACTGCTTCCAATTTGCGCGCCGCGGAACTGTGAAGGACCGGATTGATGTGGGTATAGCTCGCTGTCTTTCAAAGGGGCTGCACCGGTCAATTCACCTCAAACCCCAGCTTCTGCCGCAGCCTCAGCATGCGCTGGTCGGCGATCCGCAGGCGTTGCTCGCCGCCCTGCGCCACGCGGTTCAGCATCCTGAGCAGATCGTCCCGCTCGTGCGGATCAAGGCGCTCGCGCAGGAACGGCGCCAGCTTGTCGATGACGATCGTCGTGTCGTCGACCTGCGAGGCGGCCCATTTGGCGTAGACGACGGCCTCGTCGGTCTTCTTCGGGCTCTGCGCAATCGGCGAGATCGCCTCGCGAAGGGCGGCCTCGCGTTGCGGCAGGATCGGGCCCTGTTCCGAAACGATGGCCGTGATCAGCGTCGCGGCCGCCACGACGGGATCGTCGATCGCCGTCAAGGGCGAAAGTGCTGCCTGCTTGCGCAGCTTCTTGCGGCGGATATTGCCTTGCACGCGCCCGACGACGTCGGCAACCTCGCGCGCGGCGTCGTTCATGGCCTTCATCCGGTACCACCAGATGGCCGCCGCGCCGAGCAGGCCAAGTACAGCGAGCAGGAAAGGCATGCCGAATTCCCCCGAAATCCCGGCAACGATAAGAGAAGAGCAGCATCGCTTCAACACGCGACAGTTGCGGCAGCTAAGAAACTCCTAATGCATGTCGCCCAAAAGTGCTCAGCGGTTTTGGGACAACGACATGCATCAAAACCAAGACTCCGCAACCGCCATACGCCGGCGTCATGATCCCGGCACATTGTAGATCGCCCTGACCTCGACGGTGCCGAGCTCGGCCAGCGGGATGCCGTCGGCGATCGCCAGCGCCTCGTCGAGATCCGCCGCCTCGACCATGACGAAGCCGAGCAGCTGCTCTTTCGTCTCGGCGAACGGGCCGTCGGTGACCAGCCGCCTGCCCTTGCGCCGCCTGAGCGACTTCGACTTTCCCACCGGCTGCAGCGCCTGCGCGATGATCAGCTTGCCTTGTCGGTCGAGTTCCCTGTCATAGGCGAGCGAGTCGGCATCGAGCTTGGCGGATCTTTCCGGCGTGAGCGCGAAGAGGTCTTTTTCCTCGCCATAGACCAGCAGGACATATCTCATTGTCAGTTCCCTTCCTGTGATGAACCATAGGAGCCGACAGCGACGCTGTCAGCCTTGCTTCTGACGGCCGCTGCGTGGTCGAGCAGGAATGCCGCGATCCCGATGATGGCCACGGCCGCCACCAGCCGTCCGAAATCGGATGCCGGCGGATCCAGCCAAAACTCTTCCGGTCGCCATGCCCTTCGGCCGGGGCGCCTCCAAAGTGCGAAAAACAGATTGTCCATCCTGAACCTCCATCGGCCGCAGAACTCGCCCGCAGGACGGTCCAACCGCCGGGAAGTCGACATTTTTGCACGAGCGTTTTTTTCGGGAATTTTGCCCCTGCGCCGCCAAGCCGGCGGGAAGGCGGGTTGAGATTCAGGTCAGGCCGGCCTCACCTGGATCTCAACGCGCCGTAGGATGGTCTTCCGGCGCGCCCGCGCTATAGTTCAGAAGAACGCCGGCGCCTCGCCGGCGCAAACCCCGACAAGCCAGGAGGACTTCATGGACCGCACCGCAAACGCCGTCTGGAAAGGCAATCTCAAAGAAGGCAAGGGCACGCTGGACACCCAGAGCGGCACCTTGAAGGGCACGCCCTATTCCTTCAAGGCTCGCTTCGAGGACGAGAGCGGCAAATCCGGCACCAATCCGGAAGAGCTGATCGCCGCCGCGCATGCCGGCTGCTACGCCATGCAGCTGTCGCATTTCCTGGCCGAGAACGGCACGCCGGCCGCCGAGCTCGACGCCAAGGCGGTGGTCACGCTGGTGCCCGGCACCGGCATCACCGGCAGCGCCATCACCCTGGTCGGCAAGGTGCCGGGCATCGACGCGGCGAAGTTCAAGGAATTGGCCGAGAAGGCCAAGGCCGAATGCCCGGTCTCAAAGGCGCTCGGCGCCATCAAGGTCTCGCTCGACGCGAAGTTGGGTTGATTGGGCGTTCTATTATCGAAGCCGAGATCCTTCGCGCCCCCCTCTGCCTGCCGGGCATCTCCCCCTCTTGGGGGGAGATTGGCAGCTTAAGCGCCTCACTCTTTCTGCGCCGTCGGCGATTGGCGAAAGCCGCGGTGAAATCCAATCTCCCCCCTTGAGGGGGAGATGTCCGGCAGGACAGAGGGGGGCGCTGTCCCGCCAGCATCTCAAACAATTATTGCTGGTCTTAGCCGCCCAGCGCCTCGATCTTCGCGCGCAGCGCCGCGACCTCGTCCTCGAGCACTCGCACGCGTGCTTCGAGATCAGCGTCCGATGATGCCGGCGGCTGCCGGGGCGCCGCCGCCGTCATTTCCACCGGCCCGCTCAACAGATGCACATAGCGCTCCTCGCGCTGGCCGGGCGCGCGGTCGAGCAACTGGATCAGTGGCGGCCGGCGGCCGATCAAAAGGTCGAGATTGTCGCGCAGCTCCTCGATCGAGGCAAAGCGCGCCATCCGTTCCGAGCGGGCGAGCAGCTCATGCGCCGTCTGCGCGCCGCGCAGGAGCAACAGGCCGACGATTGCGATCTGCGGCGTGGTGAGCGAAAAGCGCTGCGCCATCAGATGCTCGTAGCGCTCGACGCGCGAGGCGAAAGCCTGGCGTACCAGGCCTTTCTGCTCGAGCTGGGAGAGCGCGCGCCTGATTTCCGTCAGCTCCAGCGCCATCACCGGCTCGCGCGCCGTCTTCTGGTTAGCGGCAGCGTGCGCGCCGTTCAGGCTCAGCGGATAGACGTCCGGCGTCAGCTCCTTCTTCTCGATCAGAGAGCCGAGGATCCGGGCTTCGGCGGTCGAGAGGACGGGGAGGTCGGTCATTGGGTTGCTATCCTTTCTGAAGCTGGAGGGACAGCACCCCCCTCTGTCCTGCCGGACATCTCCCCCGCAAGGGGGGGAGATCAGCAGCTTCTGCGCCGTTCGTCCATTCTTGCAACGTTGAAGATTAGCGAAAGCCGGGATGACGGCCAATCTCCCCCCTAGAGGGGGAGATGTCCGGCAGGACAGAGGGGGCGTGAAGGATCGCTACGTACGAACTTGAGCCGCCAAGCTCTAGACCCGTCTCTCCACCATCATCTTCTTGATCTCCGCGATCGCCTTGGCGGGATTGAGTCCCTTCGGGCAGGTCTGCGCGCAGTTCATGATGGTGTGGCAGCGGTAGAGCCTAAACGGGTCTTCGAGATTGTCGAGCCGCTCGCCGGTGGCCTCGTCGCGGGAATCGATCAGCCAGCGATAGGCCTGCAGCAGCGTCGCCGGGCCGAGATAGCGCTCGCCGTTCCACCAGTAGCTCGGGCAGGAGGTCGAGCAGCAGGCGCACAGGATGCATTCATAGAGCCCGTCGAGCTTCTCGCGGTCTTCATGGCTCTGCAGCCATTCCTTGGCGGGCGTCGGCGAGACCGTCTTCAGCCACGGCTCGATCGAAGCATGCTGGGCATAGAAAGTGGTGAGGTCCGGCACCAGGTCCTTGATCACCGGCATATGCGGCAGGGGATAGACCTTGACCGCGCCGGAGATGTCGTCGCAGCCCTTGGTGCAGGCGAGCGTGTTCGAACCGTCGATGTTCATGGCGCAGGAGCCGCAAATGCCTTCGCGGCAGGAACGGCGCAGCGTCAGCGTCGGGTCGATCTTGTTCTTGATCCAGAGAAGCGCGTCGAGCACCATCGGCCCGCAATCGTCCATGTCGACGAAATAGGTGTCCATGCGCGGGTTCTCGTCGTCGTCCGGCGACCAGCGGTAGATGCGGTATTCGCGCAGGTTGGTGGCGCCCTCCGGCTTCGGCCAGGTCTTGCCCTGCTGAATTTTCGAATTCTTGGGAAGCGTGAGTTCGACCATTATCTGCGGTCCTTTCGGATGACGAGCTTCAGCCCGGACCAGATTTCGTTCACGGCGGCGACCTTGACGTCGACGAGGTCGAGCTTGAGCGCTTGCGTGCGGATGACGTCCTCGGTGACGTCTGTCGGCACTTTCGATGCCTTCTTCGGCCAGGAGACCCATACCATGCCGTCGCGCTTGATCGCCGTCTCGATGCCGGCAAGGCCGTCCTCGATCTCGGCGCGCTGCCGGGTGAAGGCGTGCACGGCATCGTATTTTTGATTGGCGGAGATCGACGACCATTCGGTCAGCCTCTCGACCCCGGCAAACGCAACTGCCTCGGTCAGATCGGCAAGTTCCGGCGGCAGGGCGATGAAGGCGGCGACCATGCCGTCCTTCAGGCCGAGCTTGGCCGGAAGGGGCGTGCCGGAATATCCCGCGGCCGCCAGCGCCATCGTCAGTACACCCTGGCCTTCGGTGCGATCTTGGCCGGGTTGATGCCGCCCTCTTCTTCTTTCAGCAGCAGTTCGGTGTGCACCGGCCTGTACGTCAGCGTCACCTTGCCGTCCTCGCCGACGCGGGCCAGCGTGTGCTTGCGCCAGGTGGCATCGTCGCGCGCCGAGAAATCTTCTCGGGCATGCGCGCCGCGGCTCTCCTTGCGCGCCGCGGCGCCATAGACCGTGGTGATGGCGTTGGCCATCAGGTTTTCCAGCTCCAGCGTCTCGACCAGATCCGAGTTCCAGATCATCGAGCGGTCGAACACTTTCAGGTCCTTGAGCTCGCCCCAGATCTGCGAAACACGCTTGCAGCCATTGTCGAGCGATTCCTGGGTGCGGAACACCGCCGCGTCCTCCTGCATCGCCTTCTGCATCTTCTCGCGCAACACTGCCGTTGACGTCGAGCCGTTGGCATGGCGCAGCCGGTCGAAGCGGTCCATGATCTTCTCGACCGAGGCCGCGTTGGGCGACGGAATCGGCGAGTTGCGGTCGATGACCTGGCCGGCGCGCAGCGCCGCCGCGCGGCCGAACACGACCAGGTCGATCAGCGAGTTGGAGCCCAGCCGGTTGGCGCCGTGCACGGAGGCGCAGGCGGCTTCGCCCACCGCCATCAGACCGGGTGAAACCTTATCCGGGCTTCTCGACGTCGGGTTGAGCACTTCGCCCCAATAATTGGTCGGAACGCCGCCCATATTGTAGTGCACCGTCGGCAGCACCGGGATCGGCTCCTTGGTCAGGTCGACGCCGGCGAAGATCTTTGCCGACTCCGAAATCCCCGGCAGCCTTTCATGCAGAACGGCCGGATCGAGATGGTCAAGGTGGAGGAAGATATGATCCTTCTTGGGACCGACGCCACGGCCTTCGCGGATCTCCAGCGTCATGCAGCGTGAGACCACGTCGCGTGAAGCAAGATCCTTGGCCGACGGGGCATAGCGCTCCATGAAGCGCTCGCCCTCGGAATTGACGAGATAGCCGCCCTCGCCGCGCGCGCCTTCGGTGATCAGGCAGCCGGCGCCGTAGATGCCGGTCGGGTGGAACTGCACGAACTCCATGTCCTGCAGCGCGAGCCCGGCACGCGCCGCCATGCCGCCGCCGTCGCCGGTGCAGGTATGCGCCGAGGTGGCGGAGAAATAGGCACGGCCATAGCCGCCGGTCGCCAGCACCACCATCTTGGCCGAGAAGCGATGGATGGTGCCGTCGTCGAGGTTCCAGGCGACGACGCCGGTGCAGGTGCCGTCAGGCTCCATGATCAGGTCGAGCGCGAAATACTCGATGAAGAACTGCGCGTTGTTCTTCAGCGACTGGCCATAGAGCGTGTGAAGCATGGCATGGCCGGTGCGGTCGGCGGCCGCGCAGGTGCGCTGCACCGGCGGGCCTTCGCCGAAATTCATCATCATGCCGCCGAACGGCCGCTGGTAGATCTTGCCTTCTTCCGTGCGCGAGAACGGCACGCCGTAATGCTCGAGCTCGTAGACGGCCGCTGGCGCCTCGCGCACCATGTATTCCTGGGCGTCGATATCGCCCAGCCAGTCCGAGCCCTTGACGGTGTCGAAGAGATGCCACTGCCAATTGTCCGGACCCATGTTGGCGAGCGAGGCGGCGATGCCGCCCTGGGCCGCGACAGTATGCGAGCGCGTCGGGAACACCTTGGTGATGCAGGCGGTGCGCAGCCCCTGCTCGGCCATGCCGAGCGTGGCGCGCAGGCCGGCGCCACCGGCGCCGACGATCACCACATCGAATTTGTGGTCGACAAAAGTATAGGCGGAAGCCGTGTTGGCGGTTGATGCGTCCTTGGCCAAGACTTCAGCCTCCGAATGCCAGTTTGAGCAAGGCGAAGAGCGAAGCGACGCCCACCGCAATTGAAAAGAATGTGTTGAGGGCGATCAGCGCCAGCCTCATGCCCTCGCCATGCACGTAGTCCTCGATGATCACCTGCATGCCGAGCCGCATATGGTAGATGCCGGAGATGAGCACCAGCGCCAGCACCAGCGCTACGAAGGGATTGGCGAGCGAGGCCCGCACGTCGGCATAGCCATGGCCGTTGACCGCGATCAGGAAGCCGACGAAGAACAGGATGAGCGGGATGTTGGCGATCGCCGTCAGCCGCTGGCGCCAGAAATGGCCGGTGCCTTCGCGGGCCGAGCCGAGGCCGCGGACCTTGGCCAGCGGCGTGCGCATGTCGGTATTCTTTGCGCTCATCAAATAGCTCCCCGCGCCATGTAGCCTGCGATCCAGATCAGCAGCGTCAACACGATCGAGCCGGCGAGCGTTGCCCAGGCGATCTTCGAGGCCGTGTGTTTCTCGAGCCCCGCGCCTGTATCCCAGACGAGATGGCGCAGCCCGCCCAGCATGTGGTGCATTAGCGCCCAGGTATAGCCGAACAGGACCAGCCGGCCGAGCCAGGAGCCGAAGGCCCAGTTCACCCAGTCGAACGCAGCCTGCGACGTCGAAGCCGCGATCAGCCATGCCGCCACCAGCAGCGTTCCGAAATAAAGCGCGCCGCCGGTGATGCGATGGATGATCGACATCGTCATCGTGATCGGCGGCCGGTAGACCGTCAGATGCGGCGAAAGCGGCCGTTCACGTCTGGCAACTGCGCGGGTGGCTGGTGATTTGCTCATGGCTCCCCCAGTTCGGCGTTTCCGGAGCCGCGAGGAATGCGGCTTTTGCCGCCTCCAAATGTCGCTTCGGATAGGCGGTTTCTAATGCGCTTTTTGCACCGCGTCAAAGCCGGAAAATCGTTTTGGAAACGTCATTTAGTCTGACAAAAAGGGGAAATTCCGCTTCAATCGATTAGCGGGCGATGCAAAGCCGGCGCAACCTCGCTGCGGTGCGGTATGTCGATGAAGATTGACCTCGCTACCTTCTGCAGGTCTGCGGGGTCGACCCTCTCTTCATCACCAGCGCCTCGCGTCCGTCGATCACGATTGCGTCATGCGTCGCCGCTTCCTGGTAGCGGCTGCTCTGATTGGCCGGCGAAGCCGCAAACTCTTCGGCCGCGCCATCCGGCCCGAGCACACGCAACGACGAGCCGAGATTCTGGATGGTGATCATGCCGCCATTGCCGCATCGATAGGTGGCCGTACCCACGGTGGATCGCGGCGCGGTCAGGTCGGTGATGATTTTGGTTGTGGGCGACGGAGGCGTTGCTGGCGTTTTCGTCGTTGCGGCTATCGAGGGCGCCAGGGGTGCAGCGGGCCGCTGGCCAGGAGCAGGTGACACCGCGGGCGATACAGTATTCGCTGCCTTGGGGGCGCCGTTCTGCGGCACGCAGGCAGCGGCTGCAAGGAGCGGCGAAATAACGAGCGACACCCGAACCGCGCGGCCAACCGTCATGTACTGCCCCTTTCATGCGCGGCACGCTAGCCATGCGGCGCGCCAAGATCAAGTTCACCCGGAGCCAGCCGGGCCGGGTCAGGTCCCGTGACCATGCCTGCGCCTGGTCAGGAATCAGCCCCCGAAATTAACCATGTCCATTAACTTCCGATCCCAATGACCGCTCGCCTCTTAACAAAGGTTAAGAAAGGGTTAATTTCTGGTTCGAATCCGATTCCAGGCGCGATCTCTCGCGTCGATCAAGGGAGAGCGACATGCGTTCGAAATCAGTGCGGGCGAGCTTCGCGGCCGTCACGCTGGCGGCACTCGCCACCGCGATTGCCGTGCCGGCCAAGGCCGGCTTGCGCCATCACGACCGCGTCTATGCCGATTCCTTCGGCAATCTCGTCATCGACAGCGCCGCCGGCTACAAGCGCATCATCGTCGGCGAGGGCAGGCACGCCAAGCAGCTTTCCGACTTCACCGGCGCCGGCCAGCCCGACGTGATCTACGACGAATCGGACGATGCCGGCGCGCCGGGCTGCTATCAGCCGCCGGTCTTCGTGAAAGGCCGCTCCTATATGTACGGGCTTTCCGACGGCGAGATGCCCAACCTCAGCCCCTGCCGCTGAGCGCCTTGGCCTGTCGCATCGCGATTCCGGGCGATAAGCGCACGCAGTCGCGGCCGGCATTCTTGGCCGCGTAGAGCGCGTCGTCGGCACGACGCATGAGATCTGAAAACCCCTCGTCCGCCGCGAGCTCGGCGACGCCGAAGCTCGCGCTGCAGCGATGATCGGTGTGCAGGCCCTCGATCGGCAGCGTGCCGAAGGCGCTGCGCGCGCCCTCCGCGAAAAGCCGCGCGGCGGCAAGATTTGTGCCGGGCAGGATGATAGCGAATTCCTCGCCGCCGATGCGGCCGGCGACATGGTGCTCGGCCGCCGCCTCGCGCAGGAGGCCTGCGAAGGTCTCGATGACGCGATCGCCGCAAGCGTGGCCGTAGCTGTCGTTGACGCCCTTGAAGTGGTCGAGGTCGGCGATGACCAGCGCCACCGGAGCGCCCCGGCGCACCGCATCCCTCAGCGCGAGCTCTGCGTGACGTTCGAAGCCGCCGCGATTGAGCAGCCTCGACAGCGTGTCCGTCTCCGATTTCGACGTCGCCTCGGCCAGCACGTCGCGCACCAATATGGCGAGCGCCAGCAGCGCCAGCGCCAAGCCAAACACGGTGCCGAGCGATTGCGACACCAGCGCATAACCCGTCTGCACATAGGATTGCGGATTGGCGCCCCAGCCGCCCAGCGCGCCGGCGATGAAAGGTTTTGATGCGAACTGCGCGGCGCTTGCCGCGAGCACGACCATCAATATGTGATCGAGCCGCCCGAGCCTCTGCCTGGAGGAGAGCACGATACCGAGAGCGGTGAACTGCATGGCGGCATACGGAAGCTGATAGGCCATCATGCGGGTGAGTGAGTGGCGCGGCAGGTCCTGCACCAGATAGACGGCGACCGAGGCGACGCCCAGGAAGAACAGCATCGGCACCCAGGGCGGCGTCAGACCATATTTGTGGGCAAGCCCGCCGTTGAAGGCGACGGTCGCGCCGAGGAAGACGGCGAAGGCTGCGACAACCGGCAGCCGGGCATCGGCAAAGGCGGGGATGCTGAATTCGATGGCGAAGTAGGCCATACCGAGCCCGTAGCCGAAGGCCAGCCAGCGCGCCGACACGCGCCCGACGTCATAGAGGGCGATCGTCATGAAGGCCGCCGCCAGAAGCCCGGCGACGAACAGATTGATCACCAGGATGAAATCAGCGCTGCCCATGTCCGTCCAAGCCCCCTGGGACAGAAAACCATCGACGGGCGAAAAACACGTTAACGCGGGGGCTGCACATCTTCGAGATTGACGAAGCCCACGCTTCAGGCGACGCCGAGCCGTTCGGGCACGAACGTGGCTTCAGGCCGCTCGTAGGAGAGACGGACGCTGTCGCGACCGTTCCTCTTGGCCTTGTAGAGCGCCTCGTCGGCGCGCCGCATCAGCGGCCCCAGACCTTCATTGCCGGTGCGGGCGGCGACGCCGAAGCTCGCGGTCATCCTGACGCCGGAAGGAAGCCCGTCGACCGCGCCGGCCGAATAGTAGCCGCGGATCGCTTCGGCGAACAGGCGCGCCGAGGCGAGGTCGCTGAGCGGCAGAAGCACGGCGAATTCCTCGCCGCCGATGCGGCCAGCGGCGCCCCGCGTGCCTGTGGCAAAGCGCAGCTTGGCGGCGAAATCGGCGATCGCCCGGTCGCCCGCTTCATGTCCGTGCCGGTCGTTGAGCGCCTTGAAGTGATCGAGGTCGGCAAGCACCAGCGCGACGGGGGATCCCGTCTTGGCGCATCGATCGAGCAGCAGTGCGGCCCTTTCCTCGAAACCGCGGCGGTTGAGGAGCCCCGACAGCGGATCGGTGCGGGTTTCGGCCTTCAGTGCCTTCATGACATCGAGCGCCGCCGCCGTGAACAGGCAGAGCGCGATCAACAGCGACAAGAGCGCATGCGAGAGCAGCGCCGTCGTCCAATAGGACGAGCCGTAGAAGCCGTCATAGCTCGGGAACGGTCCATGCGCGACGATGACGATCAGGGTACGGGCGGTGAAGTTCAGCGCCGAAAGCAGCGACAGCACGAACAGGATCTTCTCCGTCGGCCCATTGTTGCGCATCGTCCTGAGCTCGGCGGCGACGAGCAGGCTCAAGGCGCCGAAGCCGAAATTCATGCCGAGCACGCGCCAGGTGAGATCCGGCTGGACGAACATGAACCATGCGAAGGCGGCGAGGCCGCCGCCGGTCATGATGGCAATGCCGATATAGGGCACGCGCCGGCCATAGCGTGCGACGATCGCGCCGGAGAGGCAGCAGGCGGCTATCGTGAAGCATATGTTGGAGATCAGTTTGGTCAGCACGAAGCCGATTGGAAGCGTGAAATATTGCAACAGGAAACCCGGCGCCGACAGGCAGTAGCTCGCCGCCAGCACCGCCAGATACGGGCGGTGGCGCTGATAAAACCACAGCACGAGGAACGCGGCGCCGAGCACCAGCGCTATCGTCGGATTGAGCAGCGCTATGAGCAGACCAGTGTCCAACGGGCCGTGACTTTCCCCAACTTTACGCAAGGGGAGATGCTAGTGCGGAAGCGCAAACAAGCGGTTAAGCCATGGCACGGAACAGCTCGGCAAGGCCGGCGTTTTCAACAAAACAGGAGAATGCCGATGGCCGGTACAATCACTCTGACCGATCACGATGCGATCCGTTCCTGGGCGGCGGCGCGCGCCGGATTTCCGGCCATCGTCGACGTCTCGCCCGAGGCCGGAACGCAACCCATGCTGCGCCTGGTTTTCGGCCAGAACGCCTATGAGGACGACGACCGCCCGGAGCGGCCATTCAATGCCGGCGGCTACGAGCTGGTCGAATGGGATGAGTGGTTCGGGATTTTCGACGAGCAAAAACTGGCACTGGTGGTCGCTGCCGACGAGCCCGGCCGGCGCGAGGAGTTTCACAAGATCATTCGACGCGGCGACCGCTGAGCGCAACAAGCAAAAGGGCCCGGATCGCAGCGCGGTCCGGGCCTTTCCTGCTTTGCAGGCTGGCCGTTATTTCCAGTCGCGGATGTCGACGAAGTGGCCGGCGATCGCGGCGGCCGCCGCCATGGCCGGCGACACCAGATGGGTGCGGCCCTTGAAGCCCTGCCGGCCCTCGAAATTGCGGTTCGAGGTCGAGGCGCATCGCTCATGCGGCTTCAGCCGATCGTCGTTCATGGCCAGGCACATCGAGCAGCCCGGCTCGCGCCAGTCGAAGCCGGCGGCGACGAAGATCTTGTCGAGACCCTCGGCCTCGGCCTGCTCCTTCACCAGGCCGGAGCCCGGCACGATCATCGCATTGACGCGCGGATTGACTTTTCTGCCCTCGACCACCTTGGCGGCGGCGCGCAGGTCCTCGATGCGGCCGTTGGTGCAGGAGCCGATGAAGACGCGATCGAGCGCGATGTCGGTGATCTTTGTTCCCGGCGTCAGCCCCATATAGTCGAGCGCGCGCAGCTTCGACGTGCGCTTGTTCTCGTCGGCGATATCGGCCGGATTGGGCACGAAGCCCTGCACCGAGACGACATCCTCGGGCGAGGAGCCCCAGGAGACGATCGGCGGCAGTTTTTGCGCGTCGAGCACGACCACCTTGTCGAAGTGCGCGCCTTCGTCGGAATGCAGCGTCTTCCAATAGGCGAGTGCTGAATCCCAGGCAGCGCCCTTCGGCGCGCGCGGCTTGTCCTTCACATAAGCGAAGGTCGTCTCGTCCGGCGCGATCAGGCCGGCGCGCGCGCCGCCCTCGATCGACATGTTGCAGATCGTCATGCGGCCTTCCATCGACAGCGAGCGGATCGCTTCGCCGGCATATTCGATGACATAACCGGTGCCGCCGGCGGTGCCGATCTCGCCGATGATGGCGAGGATGATGTCCTTGGCGGTGACGCCTTCCGGAAGCTGGCCGTCGACGCGCACCAGCATGTTCTTGGCCTTGCGCTGGATCAGCGTCTGGGTTGCGAGCACATGCTCGACTTCCGACGTGCCGATGCCGTGCGCCAAGGCACCGAAGGCGCCATGCGTCGAGGTGTGGCTGTCGCCGCAGACGATGGTCATGCCGGGGAGCGTAAAGCCCTGCTCCGGCCCGATGATGTGGACGATGCCCTGGCGGACGTCGTTCTCGGAATAATACTCGATGCCGAAATCCTTGGCGTTCTTGGCCAGCGCCTCGACCTGGATGCGGCTTTCCTCGTTCTTGATGCCGAACTTGCGCTCGGGCGAGGTCGGCACGTTGTGATCGACCACGGCCAGCGTCTTCTCGGGATGGCGAACCTGGCGGCCGGTCATGCGCAGGCCTTCGAAGGCCTGCGGGCTGGTGACCTCATGCACGAGGTGGCGGTCGATGTAGAGCAGGCAGGTGCCGTCGTCCTGGCGGTCGACGACATGGTCGTCGAATATCTTGTCGTAGAGGGTGCGCGGTGCGCTCATATGCGTAAATCCGTCGATTTTGAAAAATGAGAAAAGCTGGCGCCGGGCTTAAACCGGCGAAGCGACTTTCAGACGGCCAGGCTAAGTCGGCTGGTGAGCGCGCCGCACACGCGCGCGGCAAACCGCGACGGCAGGCGCTTCCTGTCCTGCAGCACGAAACCCTTATAGGCCGGATCGCCGAAAAGCTCTTCCATGGCGGGGTAGATAGCAATGTTTTGGCTTTTCGGCAATTGCGGCGAGGCACTGGTTCCTCGCCCCACGAAGTGGGGAGAGGTGGCCCGGCGAAGCCGGGACGGAGAGGGGCCTTCGCGGCGTCTGGAAGTTGGTTGCGCTAAAGTCGATTGCCAAGCGCCCGCCTTGGTCAACAGTTCGCCTTCTCTCAACCGGCTCTGACGTCGCCAGCGTCGCCCCTCGCTCCGTCCCGGCTTCGCCGGGCCACCTCTCCCCCGCTTTCGCGTGGGCGAGGAACTGGCGCCAGCTTAACCCCTCACAACACCTCGAACACAAAGGTCCTCACCAGCGCGTCCGGGTCGCCGATCGCATAGCAGCGGAACCACGGACTTTGCTCAACCAACCGCCATCTCTTGGCACGCTCAAGCTCGTCGAACACAGCTTGGAATCCGCCGCTCTCGAACACCTGATCGCGCACGGTGAAGATGGCGTGGCCGCCGCTTTTGGTGATGCGCACCAGCTCGTGCAGGCCGGAAGCCGGCGCGTGGCCGATGGTGAAGACGCCGGTCGAGAAGACGACGCGGAAATGGCCGTCCGGCCAGGGCAGCGGGCCGCCGAGCATCGCCTTTTTCAGCTCGCTGTAAGCGTTGCGGCTGCCGGCGATCTTCAGCATGTCGTCGGAGAGGTCGAGGCCGCCGATATCGCCATAGCCCAGCGCCTTGAGCGACGGTCCCGACAGGCCGGTGCCGCAGCCGGCGTCAAGCAGCGGGCCTTCGCTCGCAGGCACATGGCGCGCCACCCAGGAAGTGATCAGGAACGGCAAAATGTAGCCCAGCGAGGCGGTCTCGCTGTCATAGCTCGCCGCCCATTCGGCATAGGCCTTGGCGAGCGCCTCCGGCGTCTCGGCCGTGTAGACGGAGTCCAGCGCCGCATTGGCCTTGTCGAAATTCATGGTCGGCTCCTCCATGGATACGCATCGAACAGCGGGATCGTAGCGCGGACCATCTCTGCCGGCTATTCCTCACGCTGCCGGCGCAGCCGCCGTTCCACCGCCCGCAGCGCCAGCGACAGGCCGACGGTCAGGATGAGATAGACATAGGCAACGATCGAATAGGTCTCGAAGAAGCGGAAGGAGCCGGCGGCATAGACCTTGCCGATCTGGGTGATGTCGGCGACGCCCAGCACCGAGACCAGCGAGGAATCCTTGACCATGGCGACGAAGTCGTTGCCGAGCGGCGGCAGGATGGTGCGGATCGCCTGCGGGAAGACGATCAGGCGGAAGCGCTGCACGCGCGTCAGCCCGAGCGCCTTGGCCGCTTCGATCTGGCCCTTCTCGACCGACTGGATACCGGCCCGGAACACTTCCGAAATGAAGGCCGAGTAGCCGATGGTGAGCGCCATGATGGCGCGCCACAGAAGCGAGACGTCGCGCACCAGCAATTCGCCAAGCAGCCCGGCGCTCTGCAGCGGCGCCGTCAGCGCGTTCCACGCCGCGACGAAGGCCGGCGCGCCGGCAAAAGCGATCCAGAACAACAGCACCAGGATCGGCACGCCGCGGATGATCTCGACATAGAAGCGGGCGATCTGCCGCAGCCATTGCGACCCCGATAGCGCCATCAGCGCGATGCCGAGCCCCAGCGCCGAGGCCAGCGCGAAAGCGACCACGGTGACGAAAATGGTGATGCCGATGCCCTTGGCGACGGTGGCGAAGACCTCGGCATAGATATCGCTCGCGGCAATGGCGAGGGCGGCGGCAAGCGCAAGGATGGCCGCGGCGGCCAGCCACCAGGGGAATTCGGATTTGGCGGAGGATGGTGCGGCGGGCATTAGGCGATGCCTGCCGGGCGGACATTGCGACGGCAGGGCGCCAAGGCACCCCCCTCTCGCCTGCCGGCAATCTCCCCCTCAAGGGGGGAGATTGGCAGCTTCGGCCTTGCCGCCAATCCTGCTGCGCTGGAGATTGGCGAAAGCCGGCGCGACATCCGATCTCCCCACTTGAGGGGGAGATGCCTGGTAGGGCAGAGGGGGGTGCCTTGGCGCAAAATCAGCGCGAGTTGTTGCACACGCACTGTTCTCAACAAGACGAGCTCACTGCCCCATCTTGTAATCAAGGAACCACTTTTTGTTCAGCCCATCCAGCGTGCCGTCGGCCTTGAGCGCGGCGATCGCGGCGTTGACCGGCTTCACCAGGTCGGAGCCCTTCGGGAAGATGAAGCCGAAATCTTCCGTTCCGAGCGGGCCGCCGATCAGCTTGAGCTTGCCTTCGGAAGCGTCGACATAGCCCTTGCCGGCGGTGCCGTCGGTGAGCACCACGTCGACGTCGCCGGACTTCAGCGCCTGCACGGTGGCGCCGAATGTTTCGAAAAGTTTGATGCGCGGATTCTGCTCGTTGCCGTCGAGCACGCTGTAGACGGCGGTGTAGAAGGGCGTGGTGCCGGGCTGGGCGCCGATCAGCCCGTCCTTGAAGGCGGCAAAACTCTTGGCATCGGTGAAGCGGCTTTCGTCGCCGCGCACCAGCATGAACTGCTCCGAGCGCATATAGGGATCGGAGAAGTCGACCTTCTGCTTGCGATCGTCCTTGATGGTGATGCCGGTCATGCCGATGTTGTACTGGTTGTCGGAAACCGCCTGGATCATCGCGTCCCAGGACGTGTTCTGGTACTCGACCTTGAAATTGAGCCGCTTGGCGATCTCGTCCATCGCGTCATACTCCCAGCCGATCTGCTTGCCGGTTTTCTTGTCGATGAACTGCAGCGGCGGGTAGGCGTTCTCCGTCACCACCACAACCTTTTTGCCGCCGAGATCGGGCAGCGTGTCGGCGAGCGCCGCGATGGGCGCGAGAAGACAGGCCACCATGGCGGCCAGCAGCAGTTTCGACTTGGTCATGACAACTCCCCAGAACCTGAAACGCCCGCCATGCGGGCACGCATGAAAACCCGGCGCCGACTTTAGCTTTCCGCAGGCGCCTTGCAAGCCGATCCGCTGCATGGACAAGCGCCAAAGCGGATTCCCATGCTCTGATCGGCACGGTTTCCGAACGCTGCCGGTGAAGCGATTATTCCGCAGCCTCCGCGACGGCATCGCGCAGGCCGGCGACCAGTCGAGTGAGCATGCCGTGCAGGGCTTTCAGCTCGACCCGTTCCAGCGGCATGCTGCAGGCAAGCGCTGCGGTTACATCCTTCATGTTCGCGCGCAGCGCCTGGCCCCTCTCGGTCGGCTCGACCAGCACCCGGCGCTCGTCGGCGCTGTCGCGCCGGCGGGTGACGAGGCCGCCCGCTTCCATCCGCTTGACCAGCGGCGTCAGCGTTGCCGAATCGAGACCCAGCGCCTCGCCAAGCTCGCCAACCGTCATGGGCGAACGCTGCCACAGCGCCAGCATCGCCAGATATTGCGGGTAGGTGAGGCCGAGCGGGTCCAGCAGCGGCCGGTAAAGCCTGGTCATCAGCCCGCTTGCCGAATAGAGCGCGAAGCAGAGCTGCTGGTCGAGACGCGGAACGGCAATCGCCCCGGCGTTATCCGCCGCTACGTCGCTGGGTCTGGTTTCAAGCTTCGTCGTCATGCCGCCTTTGCCGCAAGCGCCACCGTGGAAAGCGCCACGTCGATATTGCCCCGGATGGCGTTGGAATAGGGACAGATCTGGTGCGCTTCCGATACAAGCGCTTCCGCGCCCGCCTGATCAAGGCCTTTCGTCACGGCCGCCAGCGCGACACCCAGCCTAAAACCGCCCTGGTCGTTGGGATAGAGGCTGACGGTGGCCGTCACCGCCGCATCCTCGAGCGGCAGCTTCTTCTTGCGCGCGACGAAGCGGATCGCGCTTTCGAAGCAGGCGGCATAACCGGCGGCGAAAAGCTGCTCGGGATTGGTGGCGCCGCCCTGCCCGCCGAACTCCTTCGGCATCGCCAGATCGAGTTTGAGTAGACCGTCGCTGGTCTCGGCATGCCCCGCGCGGCCGCCAACGACGCGGGCCTGGGTGGTGTAGAGTGCTGACATTCTTGTCTCCGTTTGCATTGTACACGATTATTTAGTGTACAAGATAATTGGTGTCAACCCATCTTCGTCATCCCAGGGCGTAGCAGGAGCGAAGCTCCGTCGCGGAGCCCCTGGGATGACGACGTTGCGTGCCGCCAAAAAGAAAAAGGCGGCCGAAGCCGCCTTTTCCAAAACATGTTTGCAGAAGCGCCTTATTCGGCGGAAGCCGCCTCGGCGGCGTTCTTCTCGGCGGCCTCGGCTGCCTTCTTCTCGGCGGCGTCCTGCGCGGCCTTCTCGGCAGCCAGCGCCTCGGCGGCGGCGACCTTCTCAGCCTCGATGCGGGCGCGCTCGGCGTTCAGGGCATCACGCTCCTCGTCGTTCAGCTTGCGGGCGCGAACGCCGGTGTTTTCCGAAATGCGGGCCGACTTGCCGCGACGGTCGCGCAGGTAATAGAGCTTGGCGCGACGCACCTTGCCGCGGCGCACGATCTCGACGCCTTCGACCATCGGCGAGTAGACCGGGAACACGCGCTCGACGCCTTCGCCGTAGGAAATCTTGCGGACGGTGAAATTCTCCTGGAAGCCGGAGCCGGAGCGGGCGATGACGACGCCCTCATAGGCCTGGACGCGGGTGCGGCTGCCTTCGGTGACGCGCACCTGCACGCGCACGGTGTCGCCCGGCTGGAATTCGGGCAGCTTGCGCTTGGCTTCGATCTTGGCGGCCTGCTCGGCCTCGAGCTGACGGATGAGGTCCATCTCAAAAATCCACTTCTTGTTCTTCCGACAGCCAGAGCGTCCTCAGCTCGCCTTGCAGTTCCAATGACCGCTCGGCTATGTCCTTTGCGTCAAGCATCGGACAGGGACGGCTACACCGCCATTTGTTGACGGGTCCAGAAGACTATTCTTCCGGTTCGGGCGGCCACATACAGCTATTTCGGCGCTTTGTCACGCCTTTGAGGTGTATTTTTTGCGCCGATGGCACCATCTTATTGCCGCCCTGCCGGTTGCGCGAGCCCCGCAAGCTTTCTAAGCCGAGAAAAGTGATTTCCCCGGGCCTCCCCTCAATGACGTTCTTCGATGCTGTCCTGCTCTTCCTGGCGGGTTTTGCCTCGGGCGCCGCCAACGCGGTCGCCGGCGGCGGCACCTTCGTCACTTTCGGCGCCATGACGCTGGTCGGCCTGCCGCCGATCATGGCCAACGCCACCTCATCGGTGACGCAACTGCCGGGCTATATAACCTCGACGCTCGCCTATTGGGCCGATATCCGGCATTTCTGGCGCGGCGCCCTGCTGCTTTGCCTGATCTCGGCCGGGGGCGCGCTTGCCGGCTCGCTCATCCTGCTTGCGCTCTCCAATCCGTCCTTCCGTGCCCTCGTGCCCTGGTTGCTCATCGCCGCCACCGCCTTGTTCGCGGCCGGACCATGGCTGAAGCCGACAGCCGGACCGGAACATCAGGCCTCGGTCGGCTCGCTGGCGGGATCGCTGGTGCAGTTCGCGACCTCGGTCTATGGCGGCTTCTTCGGCGCCGGCATGGGCGTCATGATGCTGGCGACCCTCGGCCTGACGCAAGCCGGCGACTACCACCGGCTGAACGCGCTGAAGAACATGCTGTCCATCGTGATCGCTGTCGTCGCCATCCTGGTGTTCGTTTCCGGGGGCGTCGTCGCCTGGCCGCAGGCGGTCGTCATGATCCCAGGTGTGGCGCTGGGCGGCTATGCCGGGGTGTGGATCGCCAAGCGCGTGCCGCAGGGTGCCGTGCGCGGCTTCGTCGTTGCCGTAGGTCTGATCCTGGCCTTCTACTATTTCGCCAAGGGGTGACCTGCCGCCCATAGGTCCGGCCGCCGTTCCCGGGTCAGCTTCTCAGCCTCGGCGCGCCGCCATTCCGCGATCTTCTTGTGGTTGCCCGAGATCAGCACCTCGGGGATCTGCCTGCCCTCGAACTCCTGCGGCCGCGTGTAATGCGGGTGCTCGAGCAGGCCGTTCTCGAAACTTTCTTCCTCGCCCGAGACGGCATTGCCCATGACTCCGGGCAGGAGCCGCACCACCGCATCGAGCAGCACAAGCGCCGCCGGCTCGCCGCCGGACAGGATGAAGTCGCCGATCGAAACTTCCTCTACTCCCCGCGCCTCGATCAGCCGCTGGTCGACGCCTTCGAAGCGACCGCACAGGATGACGGCGCCCGGCCCCGCGGCGAGCTCGCGCACGCGGGCCTGCGTCAGCGGTTTTCCGCGCGGGCTCATCAAAAGGCGCGGTCGCGGATCGCCCGGCGGCGAGGCATGGTCGATGGCCTTGGCCAGCACGTCGGCGCGCATCACCATGCCGGCGCCGCCGCCGGCCGGCGTGTCGTCCACCGTGCGATGCCTGTCGGTGGCGAAGTCGCGGATCTGGATCGCTTCCAGCGACCAGGTGCCGGCCTCGAGTGCCCGGCCCGCAAGCGACAGGCCGAGCGCGCCCGGAAACATTTCGGGATAGAGCGTCAGCACCGAGGCGGCAAAGCTCACCGGTTGCCCCCGGCGTCCTTCGGTCCGCGCGGCCGGCCTTTCGGGTCGAAGCCGGAACCGCCGGGCGCCTCGGTCTCTTCGTCCTCGGCCAACCCCGCCGCCAGCGGATCGACCTGGACGAAACCGTCGGCGATCGACACATGCGGCACCGCGGCCTGGGTGAACGGGATCAGCACGCCCTTGCGGCCGGCGAGCGTGACATCGAGTATGTCGCCGCCGCCGAAATTGTGCACGGCGACAACCCTGCCGATGACGCCGGTATCGTCCCTGACCTCCAGGCCGATCAGGTCGGCGTGGTAGAACTCGTCCTCCTCGCCATCGTCCGGCAGCACCGAACGGTCGACGAAGAGTTCGGTGCCGGCAAGCGCTTCGGCGGCGTTGCGGTCACTGACGCCCTTGAAGCGCACCACCACCACCGTGCCGGCCGGCCTGATGTCGAGGATCTGGAAGGCGCGGCCATCCTTGGCGTAGAGCGGCCCGTAATCGGCAAGCGCCAGCGGATCGCCGGTGAAGGTTTTCACGCGCAATTCGCCCTTGATGCCGTGCGCGGCGCCGATCACGGCCATCTGTACGGGGTTTTGCAGCTTCGACATCGGCAGCGCTTCCTTTGCCCTGCTCTAACCCTCCCCGGCCGTCATTTCAATGACGCGCTCTTCACCGCTTCCTAACCTGCCTGGCGGAAGATGCCTGCCATGCAGGAATTCCTCATCCCGGCAAAGCCCGACCTTCAGGCGGCGCGCGAAACCTGGCTGAAGATGCTGGCGCTCGAGCGCCGGCTGTCGCCGGAGACGGTCGAAGCCTATGAGCGCGACACGCGCCAGTTCCTGCATTTTCTGACCGGACATTGCGGCGGCCCGCCCGGCATCTCGGAGATCGCCGACCTGCGGCCGGCCGACCTGCGCGGCTTCCTCGCCGCGCGCCGCAACGCCGGCGCCGGCGCCCGCACGCTTGGGCGCGGCCTCGCCGGCATCCGCTCGCTGCTGCGCTTTCTGGAAAAGCGCGGCCTCGCCAACGCCGCGGGTGCCGCGGCGTTGCGCGCGCCGCGCCAGCCGAAATCGCTGCCCAAGCCGCTGACGGCGAGCGATGCGAAACAGGTCGTAGCCGTGGAAGGCCAGCTGGCGGAAGAGCCATGGATCGCCGCCCGCAACGCCGCCGTGCTGACGCTGCTCTATGGTTCCGGGCTGCGCATTTCGGAGGCGCTTGGCCTCAGCGGCGCCGATCTCGCCACGGAGACCGACACGGTGCTGCGCATCACCGGCAAGGGCGGCAAGACGCGGCTGGTGCCGGTCCTACCGGTGGCGTCACGCGCGGTTGCCGAATACCGGCGGCTCTGCCCGTTCGATATCGATCCGAAGGGACTGCTGTTTCGCGGCGCCCGCGGCGGACCGCTCAACCCGGCGATCGTGCAACGCGAGATGGCAAAGCTGCGCTCGGCGCTGAACCTGCCGGACACCGCGACGCCGCATGCCTTGCGCCATTCCTTCGCCACGCATCTGCTCGGCCGCGGCGGCGACCTGCGCACCATCCAGGAGCTGCTCGGCCATGCCAGCCTGTCGACCACCCAGATCTATACCGGCGTCGACACCGCAAGGCTGCTCGATATCTACGAACGGGCGCATCCCAGGGCGTGAAGCATCTGGAATTGTGCGAGGCCTCCGACTTCGTCGTCCCCGGGCGAAGCAGGAGCGAAGCTCCGTCGCGAAGACCCTGTGATCCATTCCGTGATCTCGACGCTCCGCAATGGTGCAGAATTCTGCATCGCCGCATTCCACGGCTCAGGCAACGGAATGGATCCTCGGGTCTGCGCCGCGTCGCTTCGCTCCTTGCTCCGCCCGTGGATGACGAAGCGATGGGCGTTTCGGCCAATCGTCAAAGCCTTCCCTCCCGACAACTCAAGCGATCGTCAAACTCACTGCACCGGAAGCAATTTCATTCTCCCGGTTAACCGTTTTGCCGCTTTTTCAGCTTAAGAAGCTCCTCATGAAACGCGTCATCGCCATCGCCGACCGCGCGGCTCTCGTCTCGTTGAAGCTGCTCGCGGCGCTTAACGCGCTGTTTTTCCTGTCGTTCCTCGTCGTCCTGCTGCTGGCCGGCTGGGCGCATGCCGAAGCGCCCACCTGCGCCGGCATCGATCTGCTGGAAAGCCTCGCAAAGAGCGATCCCGCCGCCTTCAAGAAGGTCGAGACCGAGGCCGCTGCCGTTCCGAACGGCAAAGGCCTGCTGTGGAAGCTGGAAAAGCCGGGCGAAAAGCCGTCCTTCCTGTTCGGCACCATGCACGTGACCGACGCGCGCGTCACCACACTGCCGGCTGCGGCGCAAAAGGCCTATGACGGCGCCGACACCGTCGTCATCGAAACCACCGACGCCCTCGACAAGGCCAAGATGATGGCCGCCATGGCCGCCGAGCCTGGCCTGATGATGTTCACCGACAACACGACGCTGTCCTCGCTGCTGTCGCCCGAAGACGTGGCGGTGCTGAACAAGGGGCTCGATGCACGCGGCATCCCGCCCCTGACTGTCGCCAAGATGAAGCCGTGGATCCTGTCGGCCATGGTGGCGCTGCCGGCCTGCGAGGTGGCGCGCCAGGCCGCCGGCGCGCCGGTGCTGGACATCAAGCTGGCCTCCGACGCCAAGGCGTCCGGCAAGGACGTCGAGGGATTGGAAACCGCCGCCGACCAATTGCGCGCCATGGCCTCGCTGCCGCTTGCCTACCACATGAAAGGGCTGGTCGAGACGCTGAAGCTCGGCGACCGGGTGAACGACGTCAACGAAACCATGATCGTGCTCTACCAGCGCGGCGATGTCGGCATGTTCTGGCCACTGTTCCGCGCCGTGCTGCCCGACGCCGCGAACGACCAGGCAGGCTATGCCGCCTTCGAGCAGACCATGATCACCAGCCGCAACAAGGTGATGGTGGAACATGCCGGGCCGATTCTGGCCAAGGGCAATGCCTTCATGGCCGTCGGCGCGCTACATCTGCCCGGCCCTGACGGACTGGTCGAAGATTTCCGCAAGGCGGGGTATATTGTTACCGCCGTCAACTGAGTCGTCTGGCGGCTGGGGAGCGGAAAACGCCGGTTTTTCAGCGCTTTCCGTCCGCCTGCGTGAAACCGATAGCGGGATCGCGCGTTGATGGCTGTTGATTGAAGCCTTTCATTCCAAGGAGGACACGTTTCATGGCGAACCCTAACGACCCCTTCACCCCTCCGAGCACACCTCCCTCGTCGGGTGGCGGCGGCAGCGGGTGGCTGATCGCCCTTGTTGTCATTATCCTGGCCATTGTTGCGTATTATGTTTTTGGCAGAACCGGCGGCGAAAAGGCGCCGGCGCCCGCCGAGCCGCCGGCCGCTACGACACCGGCACCCGCACCCGCTCCGGCTGAGCCAGCGCCTGCGACGCCTACTCCGGCTCCTGAGCCGGCACCTGCTACGCCGACGCCTGCCCCGGCTCCCGCGCCCGCTCCGGCGCCTGCCCCGGCACCCTCGCCATCCCCGGCTCCGGCTCAGTGATCAGGCCCAACTCAACAATGAACGGCCCGCCAGAAGGCGGGCCGTTTGTTTGGCAGCGTTGACAATCCAGGCGAGCTCACGCCGGTCGTAGGGCGGCGTTCGCCCCCTGGCCCTCTCGGAGCAATTCCAGGAAAAGTTTGAGCGGTTTTCCGTCCGGAATTGCGTCAAAACAAACAGATAGAGCGGTTCGCCGTTTCCGTGAAATGGTGAAACGCTCTAGAGCAATTGCAGGAAAAGTGTGTAACGGTTTTCCGTCCGGAATTGCGTAGAAACAAACAGTTAGAGCAGTTCGGCGTTTCCGTGAAACGGTGAACTGCTCTAGATGTGGATCGGCTTGAAGAATGTTGCCAGTGCCGCTTCCTTGACCGCTTCCGACATCGTCGGGTGCGCGTGGCAGGTGCGGGCTAGGTCTTCCGAGGAACCACCGAACTCCATCAGCACCGCCGCTTCATGGATCATCTCGCCGGCGCCGAAGCCGACGATATGGACGCCGAGCACGCGGTCGCTTGCCTTGTCGGCCAGGATTTTCACGAAGCCGTCGGTGTGCAGCATGGCGCGCGCGCGGCCATTGGCGCTGAACGGGAACTTGCCGACCTTGTAGTCGATGCCGGCCTTCTTCAGCTCCTCTTCGGTCTTGCCGACGGAGGCGATTTCCGGGGTGGTGTAGACGACGCTCGGGATGACGTCGTAATTCACATGGCCGGCCTGGCCGGCGATCGTTTCGGCCACCGCCACGCCCTCGTCCTCGGCCTTGTGCGCCAGCATCGGCCCGGCGATGACGTCGCCGATGGCATAGATGCCGGGCACGCTTGTCCTGAGATGGCCGTCGGTCTTGACCCGACCGCGCTCGTCCATTTCGACGCCCGCTTCCTTCAGCCCCAGGCTGTCGGCATAGGGGCGGCGGCCGGTGGCGACCAGCACGACGTCGGCCTCGATCGTTTCCGCGTCACCGCCCTTCACCGGCTCGAACTTGATGCTGGCGCCCTTCTTGCTCTTGGCGACGCCGGTGACCTTGGCGCCGAGCTTGAACTCGAAACCCTGCTTGGCCAGGAGCCGCTGGAACTGCTTCGAGACCTCGCCGTCCATGCCGCCGAGGATGGTGTCGAGGAACTCGACGACCGTGACCTTGGCGCCGAGCCGCGCCCACACCGAGCCCAATTCCAGCCCGATGACGCCGCCGCCGACCACAATGAGATGGCCAGGCACCTTGGCCAGCGACAGCGCGCCGGTGGAGGACACGATCACCTTCTCGTCGAAGTCGACCTTGACGCCCGGAATGCCGGCGACGTCGGAACCGGTGGCAATGACGATGTTCTTGGTCTCGATCTCCTCGACCTTGCCGTCCTCGCCGGTCACCGACACCTTGCCGGCGGAAACCACCTTGCCAGTGCCGCGGAAGGAATCGATCTTGTTCTTCTTGAACAGGAAGGCGACACCGCTGACGTTGGAGGCCACGGTTGCGTCCTTGTGCGCCAGCATCTTCTTCAGGTTGAGCTTCGGCGCACCGACCTCGACCCCCAGCATGTCGAAGGCATGGCCTGCTTCCGCGAACATCTCGGAGGCGTGGAGCAGCGCTTTCGACGGGATGCAGCCGATGTTGAGGCAGGTGCCGCCAAAGGTCGGGCTCTTCTCGATCACCGCCGTCTTCAGGCCGAGCTGCGCCGCCTTGATGGCGCAGACATAGCCGCCCGGTCCCGATCCGATGATTACGACGTCATAAGCCATGAGACTGTCCTTATTATCCGGTTTATCCGGCCTTCAGCGGCCGCCGCTCACATTCAGGATCGCGCCCGTTATATAGGAGGCCGCGTCCGACAAAAGATAGAGAACCGCGCTCGCGACCTCATCGGCCGTGCCCGCCCGCTTCATCGGCAGCATGTCCTGCATCCGAGCCACGCGGTCCGGCTGGCCGCCGGAAGCATGGATCTCGGTCTCGGTGATGCCGGGGCTGACCGCATTGACGCGAATGCCTTCCAGCACCACCTCGCGCGCCAGCCCGATCGTCAGCGTGTCGATCGCGCCCTTGGAGGCGGCGTAGTCGACATATTCGCCGGGCGAGCCGAGCCTGGCGGCCGCCGAGGACAGGTTGACGATGGCGCCGCCCTTGCCGCCATGCCGGGTCGACATGCGCTTCACCGCCTCGCGCGCGCAAAGGAAGGAGCCGACGACGTTGATGCGCATCATGCGCTCGACCCGCTCGGCGCTCATCTCGTCGACACGCGCCTTGACGTCGACGATGCCGGCATTGTTGACGAAGGCATCGAGCCGGCCGAAGGCCTTGTCCACTGCCCCGAACATCGCCATGACTTCCGTTTCGCTGCCGACATCGCCCTTGATCGCGAAGGCCTCGCCGCTGGCGGCTTCGAGCTCGGCGACCAATGCATCGGCAGCAAACCGGTTGGAGACATAGTTGACCGCCACGCGATAACCGGCCTGGACGGCCTGCCGGCAGATAGCCGCACCGATGCCGCGGCTGCCGCCGGTGACCAGCAGCGTCTTCTTGTCAGCACTCATTCCTGGCAGCCTTTCAGGGAAAAAATGTCCCACGGCACTTTGGAGAAGCCGGCGGGACCGTAAGCGGCCGACATCTCGAGCGACGGCCCGAGATCGGGAAAGATCAGGCTCTTCGGCGCATTGGCGCCCTCGGCCGGCAGCAGGCCGACGGTACCCTTCTCATCGGCGCTGTAGATCACGCCTTCCCAGACCGTGCAGGCGGCAAGCTCCTCGCCGGTGACGTCGCCGGTCGGGCATCTGTACATAAGCGAGCCGTGCGGGCGCGAGGCGGAGCCCTCGGTCCACATCGCGATGCCATCGAGCACGGTGTTGTTGTCGAGGATCATGCGGAATGTGTTGGTGATCGTCGCCGAGGGGCCGGTTGGACTGAAGTCGATCTCGGCGCCGCTCCGCGCCTCGCCATAGACGGCGAGCTGGATCGGGCAGGCGGCCTGGGCTGTGGCTGCCACGTGAGCCACACCGGCCGCAAGCACGACCGGTTTCGCGGCAGCGAGCAGACGGGCCTTCATTCGCCGCTCCGGCCGCGAACCGCCATAGATCACCTTACAGATCGAGCACCAGCCGCTCGGGATCCTCCAGACTTTCCTTGACGCGCACGAGGAAGGTCACCGCTTCCTTGCCGTCGACGATGCGGTGGTCGTAGCTGAGCGCCAGATACATCATCGGGCGGATGACGATCTGGCCGCCGACCACCATCGGCCGCTCCTGGATCTTGTGCATGCCGAGGATGCCGGACTGGGGGGCGTTGAGGATCGGCGTCGACATCAGCGAGCCGTAGACGCCGCCGTTGGAGATCGTGAAGGTGCCTCCTTGCATATCCGCGACCGACAGCTTGCCGTCGCGCGCGGCGAGACCCAGCCGGCCGATCTCCTTCTCGATCTCGGCGATGGACATCTGGTCGGCGTCGCGCACCACCGGAACCACCAAGCCCTTGTCGGTGCCGACGGCGACGCCGACATGAGCAAAATTCTTGTAGATGATGTCGGTGCCGTCGATCTCGGCATTGACCGCCGGGATCTCCTTCAGCGCGTGCGTCACCGCCTTGGTGAAGAAGCCCATGAAGCCAAGCTTCACGCCGTGCTTCTTCTCGAACACATCCTTGTATTTGGCCCTCAGCGCCATCACCGCGCTCATGTCCACCTCGTTGAAGGTGGTGAGCATGGCGGCGGTCGACTGCGCCTCCTTGAGGCGGCGCGCGATCGTCTGCCTGAGCTTGGTCATGCGTACGCGCTCCTCGCGCGAGGCATCGTCGGCCGTCGACGGCGCGCGGGCGGCGGCGGGAGCGGGCGCGGGAGCCGCCTTCGGCGTCTCGGCCGGCTGCGAGGGCGCGCCCTTGGCGATAGCGTCGAGCACGTCGCCCTTGAGCACCTGGCCACGCTTGCCCGAGCCCGGCAGGTGGTCGACCGCAAGATTGTGCTCGGCGATCAGCTTGGCCGCGGCCGGCGCCGGCGGCATGGTGCGCGGCTCGATCGGACCGCCGCCGCCGGCAACCTTGGCGGTTTCCGCCGCGGCCTGCTTGGTCGTGGACGCGGCATCCGGGCTCGAGGCCTGCGCCACCGCGTGCGGCTTGGTCGCCGGCGCGGCCGCTTCGCCACCCGCCGCAATCGAGCCGAGCAGCGCGCCGACATTGACCGTCTCGCCTTCCTTGACGGTGATTTCGGAGAGCGTTCCGGCGCCGGCGGCAGGCACCTCCACCGTCACCTTGTCGGTTTCGAGCTCGACCAGGGGCTCATCGGCGGCAATCGCGTCGCCGACCTTCTTGAACCACTTGCCGACAGTCGCCTCGGTGACGGATTCGCCCAGAGTGGGGACGCGGATTTCGGTAGCCATTGTGCCTGTCCGTTCTCTTCTCTTCTTGAGGTCTGTTTCGTCCGGCCTGCTTGTTCGCCCCGGGGCCTATTCGCCCAGCGCGTCGTCGAGCAAGGCGGCGAGCTGGCTGAGATGCTTCGACATCAATCCGGTCGCCGGCGAGGCCGAGGCCGGCCGGCCGGTGTAGCGCACCCGCTGATGCTTGGCGTCGATATGCGCCAGCACCCATTCGAGATAGGGGTCGATGAACGACCAGGCGCCCATGTTCTTGGGCTCCTCCTGGCACCACACCATCTCGGCATTGCGGAAACGCGACAGCTCGGTGATCAGCGCCTTGGCCGGGAACGGATAGAGCTGTTCGACGCGCAGCAGGTAGATGTCGTTGATGCCGCGCTTCTCGCGCTCCTCGTAGAGGTCGTAATAGACCTTGCCCGAGCACAGCACGACGCGTCGGATCTTGGAATCCTTCACCAGCTTGATCGGCTGGTTGGCCAGGAGCTGCGCGTCGTCCCACAACAGCCGGTGGAACGAGCTCTCGCCCGCCATTTCCGACAGCGTCGACACCGCACGCTTGTGGCGCAACAGCGACTTCGGCGTCATCAGGATCAGCGGCTTGCGGAAGTCGCGCTTCAGTTGCCGGCGCAGGATGTGGAAATAGTTGGCCGGCGTGGTGACGTTCGCCACCTGCATGTTGTCCTCGGCGCAGAGCTGCAGGAAGCGCTCCAGGCGCGCCGACGAGTGCTCCGGCCCTTGGCCCTCATAGCCATGCGGCAGCAGGCAGACGAGGCCCGACATTCTCAGCCACTTGCGCTCGCCCGACGAGATGAACTGGTCGAACACCACCTGGGCGCCATTGGCGAAATCGCCGAACTGCGCTTCCCAGAGCGTCAGCGCCTTGGGCTCGGCCAGGCTGTAGCCATACTCGAAGCCGAGCACCGCCTCTTCCGAGAGCATCGAGTTGATGACCTCGTAGCCGGCCTGCGCCGCCGACAGATTGTTGAGCGGGATGTAGCGGTTCTCGTCGCGCTGGTCGTAGAGCACCGAATGGCGCTGCGAGAAGGTGCCGCGCTCCGAATCCTGGCCGGAGAGCCGGATCGGATTGCCGTCGAGCAGGATCGCGCCGAAGGCCAGCGCCTCGGCGGTCGACCAGTCGATGCCTTCGCCGGATTCGATCGCCTGGCGGCGGTTCTCGAGGAAGCGCAGGATCGTCTTGTGCGCCTCGAAATCCTTCGGCACCTCGGTCAGCTTCTTGCCGATTTCCTTGAGCGTGCGGACCGGCACCGCGGTCTTGCCGCGGCGCTGTTCGTCCTGGTTGTCGGCGGTGCGCAGGCCCGACCACGCGCCGTCCAGCCAGTCGGCCTTGTTGGGCTTGTAGGACTGGCCGACTTCCCACTCGCTCTCCAGATGCGTGCGCCAGTCGGCCCGCATCTTGTCGACCTCGGCCTGGGTGATATGGCCTTCGGCGATCAGCCGGTCGGCATAGACCTGCACCACCGTCTTATGGCTGCGGATGCTGCGGTACATGATGGGCTGCGTGAAGGCCGGCTCGTCGCCCTCATTGTGGCCGAAGCGGCGATAGCAGAACATGTCCACCACCACCGGCTTGTGGAACTTCATGCGGAACTCGGTCGCAACCTTGGCGGCGTGCACCACCGCTTCCGGATCGTCGCCGTTGACGTGGAAGATCGGCGCCTCGATCATCTTGGCCACATCTGACGGATAGGGCGAGGAGCGCGAGAAGCGCGGATTGGTGGTGAAGCCGATCTGGTTGTTGATGATGACATGCAGCGTGCCGGCGACGCGATGCCCGCGCAGGCCGGAGAGCCCGAGGATCTCGGCGATCACGCCCTGGCCGGCAAACGCCGCATCGCCATGGAGCAGCAGCGGCATCACCTTGGCGCGCTCCGACAGCGGCACGACCTCGCCGCGCTCGCGGCCGGCGAGCTGATCCTGCTTGGCGCGCGCCTTGCCCATCACGACAGGATCGACGATTTCCAGGTGCGAGGGGTTGGCGGTCAGCGACAGATGCACCTTGTTGCCGTCGAACTCGCGGTCCGACGAGGCGCCGAGATGATACTTCACGTCGCCCGAGCCTTCGACCTCGTCGGGCGCGGCCGAGCCGCCTTTGAACTCGTGGAAGATGGCGCGATGCGGCTTGGCCATCACCTGGGAAAGCACGTTGAGGCGGCCGCGATGCGCCATGCCGAGCACGATCTCCTTTAGGCCAAGCTGGCCGCCGCGCTTGAGGATCTGCTCCAGCGCCGGGATCAGCGACTCGCCGCCGTCGAGGCCGAAGCGCTTGGTGCCCTTGTACTTGACGTCGATATACTGCTCGAAGCCTTCGGCCTCGATCAGCTTCGACAGAATCGCCTTCTTGCCGGTGGCGGTGAAAGTGATCTCCTTATCGGCGCCTTCGATGCGCGCCTGGATCCAGGCCTTCTCCTCCGGATCGGAGATGTGCATGAACTCGACGCCGAGCGTCGAGCAATAGGTGCGGGTGAGGATATCCAGCATCTGCCGGATGGTGCCAAATTCGAGGCCCAGCACATTGTCGAGGAAGATCGGCCGGTCGTAGTCGGCTTCGGTGAAGCCGTAATTTTCCGGCGACAGCTCGTTATAGTCCTCGAGCGGATTGGCAATGCCGAGCGGATCGAGATTGGCGTGCAAATGGCCGCGCATGCGGTAGGCGCGGATCATCATGATGGCGCGCACGGAATCGCGCGTCGCCTGGTGCACGTCGGCGTCGGAAAGCGCCGCGCCGTTGACGACCGCCTTCTCCTTGACCTTCTTTTCGATCGCCTTCTCGATCAGGCCCCAATTGCCGTCGAGCGCCGAGACCAGCTCGCCATTGGCCTGCATCGGCCAGGAGGGCTTCGCCCAGGAGGCGCCGGTGGCGTTCTTGCGCACATCGCCCGCGTCGTCCTTCAGCGCCGCGAAGAAATCCTGCCATTCCGGATCGACGGAGGCCGGATCATCCTCATAGGCGGCATAGAGCGCGTCGATATAGTCGGCATTGCCGCCATAGAGGAATGAGGTGAGCGAGAATTGGTCGTTGGCCTGATCTTGTCTTGCCATTTTCGTCTGCGGAGCCCGGCTCCGTCTCCTTCTTGGAGCGAATAGTGAGTAGCGAATAGCGAGTAGGGAATTTCCCTGGAGTCGCGTCGTTACTCTGTTTTCCCTATTCGCTATTCGCTACTCACTATTCGCTTAACCCTTGATCGCCTCTACCAGGGTCGTACCCAGTCGGGCCGGCGACGGCGAAACCTTTATCCCGGCAGATTCCATCGCCGCGATCTTGTCTTCCGCGCCGCCCTTGCCGCCGGAGATCACCGCGCCCGCATGGCCCATGGTGCGGCCAGCCGGCGCCGTGCGCCCGGCGATGAAACCCGCCATCGGCTTCTTGCGGCCGCGCTTGGCCTCGTCCTTCAAGAACTGCGCGGCATCTTCCTCGGCCGAGCCGCCGATCTCGCCGATCATGATGATCGACTTGGTCTCGTCGTCGGCGAGGAACATCTCCAGCACGTCGATGAACTCGGTGCCCTTAACCGGATCGCCGCCGATGCCGACCGCGGTGGTCTGGCCGAGTCCGACATTGGAGGTCTGGAAGACCGCCTCATAGGTAAGTGTTCCCGAGCGGGAAACAACGCCGACCGAGCCCTTGCGGAAGATGTTGCCGGGCATGATGCCGATCTTGCATTCGTCGGGCGTCAGCACGCCCGGGCAGTTCGGGCCGATCAGCCGCGAGGAGGAACGGTCTAGCCGCGCCTTGACCTTGACCATGTCCATCACCGGGATGCCTTCGGTGATGCAGACGATGAGCGGGATCTCGGCCTCGATCGCCTCGATGATCGCTTCGCCCGCGCCCGCCGGCGGCACATAGATCACGGACGCGTTGGCGCCGGTCCTCTCCTTGCCCTCGGCGACGGTGGCGAAGATCGGCAGGGTCTCGCCCTTGGCGCCGGTCCAGGTCTCGCCGCCCTTCTTCGGGTGGATGCCGCCAACCATCTTTGTGCCGTGATAGGCCAGCGCCTGCTCGGTATGGAACGTGCCGGTCTTGCCGGTCAGACCCTGGACCAGCACCTTGGTGTTCTTGTCGACGAGAATGGACATCGCGGCCCTTTTCTAAAAACCGTTGATCGTGGAAGGCGAAACGCGTCGGTAGACGCCGCTCACCATGTCTTGCCAGGCATCGCTGCCGGCGGGCTTGAACTGAAGTTTCATGCGGTAGGTATCGGTGCCGTCAAAGCTGTAAATCACGCAGGCTGCGCCGCGCGGTGACGACCTTTCCAGCACCAGCTCGTTGCCGCTCCATGTGCCCGTGGCCGGCGAGACCGGCACGAAGCCCATCGAGTCGAACTGATGCATGGTGCAGACGCGGTTCTGCTGGTCGAAGCCGAACACATTGTGCGCGCCGAACGAGATCGTGCCGTCGCTGCGCTGGCGATAGCGCTGCACCACGAACAGTCCGCCGAACTGCGCCTCCGCCAGCAGTTCCGAAGTCGCCGTGCCGGCATCGGTCCATTGCGTGGCGGCGACGTCTTCCTCGCCCCGCCACGCGCCGACCAGTGCCTGCAGGTGCTGGTGGTCGGCCGAAAGGGAGGAGAAAGGCGCCGCGTTCATGGCTCAGAGCCGCTTGAGGTCGGTGACGGTGAGGTCGCTCTTGGCATTGCCGGTGTTCAAGGTCGTCGCCGGCTCGAACATCAGCACCACCGGTTCCGGGGTCAGCGAGCGCGGCCGGTGCTCGACGCCGCGCGGCACGACGATGAAATCGCCCTCGCTGAGCTCGACCGGCCCATCGCGGAAGTCGATCGCGATCCTGCCGCGCAGCACGAGGAACGCTTCGTCCTCATGGTCATGCGCATGCCAGTCGAACACCTCGCCGAACTTGGCGACTTTGGCCTGGCTGTCGTTGACGTCGCCGGCGATGTGCGGATCGAAGACCTTGGCGATCTTCGCGTCCGCCGCTTCGACCAGGTTTATCTTGCGCGGAGGCATCCGCTCAGCCCTTCACCGCCTTGACGATCTTCTTGGCCGCGTCGTCGAGGTCGTCTGCCGACACCACGTTGAGGCCGCTGTCGTTGATGATCTTCTTGCCGAGCTCGGCGTTGGTGCCCTCAAGGCGCACCACCAGCGGCACTTTCAGCCCGACTTCCTTGACCGCGGCGATCACGCCCTCGGCAATGACGTCGCACTTCATGATACCGCCGAAGATGTTGATCAATATGCCTTCGACCGCCGGATCCTTGGTAATGATCTTGAACGCTGCCGTCACTTTCTCCTTGGAAGCGCCGCCGCCGACGTCGAGGAAGTTAGCCGGCTCAGCGCCGTAGAGCTTGATGATGTCCATCGTCGCCATGGCCAGCCCTGCGCCGTTCACCATGCAGCCGATATTGCCGTCGAGCGCGACATAGGCGAGGTCGTATTTCGACGCCTCGATCTCCTTCTCGTCCTCTTCGGTGGTGTCGCGCAGCTCCATCACGTCCGGATGGCGGAAGAGCGCGTTGTTGTCGAACGACACCTTTGCGTCGAGCACGCGCAGCCGGCCGTTCTTCATGACGATCAGCGGGTTGACCTCGAGCAGGCTCATGTCCTTCTCGACGAAGGCCTTGTAGAGGACCGGGAACAGCGTGCCGCCGTCCTTGGCCGCATCGCCGTCGAGCTTCAGCGCGGCGTTGAGCTTCTTCACGTCGTCCGCCGTCACGCCCTTTTCCGGGTCGATGGCGACGGTGAGGATCTTTTCCGGCGTGTCATGCGCGACCGCCTCGATGTCCATGCCGCCCTCGGTCGAGACGACGAAAGCGATGCGGCCGACCGAACGGTCGACCAGGATCGACAGATAGAGCTCGCGCTCGATGTCGGCGCCGTCCTCGATATAGAGGCGGTTGACCTGCTTGCCGGCAGGTCCCGTCTGCTTGGTGACCAGCGTGTGGCCAAGCATCTCGTTGGCGTTGGCGACCACTTCGGCCGCCGACTTCGCCAGCCGCACGCCGCCCTTGGCGTCGGCGGGCAGTTCCTTGAACTTGCCCTTGCCGCGGCCGCCGGCATGGATCTGGCTCTTCACAACATAGAGCGGGCCGGGCAGTGCCTTGGCGGCGGCTTCCGCCTCGCTCGCCTTGAACACCGGAACGCCGCTTGCTACCGGCGCGCCGAACGACTTCAGCAACGCCTTGGCCTGATATTCATGGATGTTCATGCGCTTGATCTCCGGGGAGGACGATTTACTTGCCGGCGAGTTGCGGGGCGATCTTGGTGCAGGCCTCGGTCAGGCCCTGCACGGCCGCCACCGAATTGTCGAACATCTTCTGCTCGGCCTTGGCGAGTTCGATCTCGATGACGCGCTCGACGCCTCCGGCGCCGATCACCACTGGAACGCCGACATAAGTATTTTTCACCCCATACTGGCCGGAGAGGTGCGCGGCGCAGGGCAGCACGCGCTTCTTGTCCTTGAGGTAGGATTCGGCCATGGCGATTGCGGACGCCGCCGGCGCGTAATAGGCCGAGCCGGTCTTCAAGAGGCCGACGATCTCGGCGCCGCCGTCGCGGGTGCGCTGCACGATCTGGTCGAGCTTCTCCTTCGAGGTCCAGCCCATCTTGACGAGGTCGGGCAGCGGGATGCCCGACACGGTCGAATAGCGGATCATCGGCACCATGCTATCACCGTGGCCGCCGAGCACGAAGGCGGTGACGTCCTCGACCGAGACCTTGAACTCTTCCGCCAGGAAGTAGCGGAAGCGGGCGCTGTCGAGCACACCGGCCATACCGACGACATGGCTGGTCGGCAGGCCGGAGAACTTCTGCAGCGCCCACACCATGGCGTCGAGCGGGTTGGTGATGCAGATGACGAAAGCCTTCGGCGCATATTTCTTCAGGCCCGCGCCGACCTGTTCCATGACCTTGAGGTTGATGCCCAAGAGGTCGTCGCGGCTCATGCCCGGCTTGCGCGGCACGCCCGCGGTGACGATGCACACATCCGCGCCTTCGATGCCGGCATAGTCGTTGACGCCGGTCAGCCTGGCGTCGAACCCGTCGACCGGCGAGGACTGGGCGATGTCCAAGCCCTTGCCCTGCGGAATGCCCTCGGCGATATCGAACAGCACCACGTCGCCTAGATCCTTGAGGCCGATCATATGGGCGAGCGTGCCGCCGATCATGCCCGAGCCGATGAGCGCTATCTTGTTGCGTGCCATGTCAGGATGTTTTCCCTTTGTCTGTGACGGTGCCCAAATCTTTGCAGAATAGACGACGGGGCCGGGGAGGCCGAAAGGATGCGGGAACCCGCGAGATTTCGCCGCACCCAATAGCTCCGGCGTAGGAGAAATTCAAACGATTATTTTGGGCCTAGTGTTTTCAATCGGTTAGATAGATTGGGAATTACGTAAACGTCAAAATTCGTGAGCCGACTGAGGAGAATTTACACAATGAACGTCGAAATCAGAAGGCTCAATCCGGGCGATGACGCCCTTGTGATGCAAGTCGCCGACGAAGTGTTCGACGAGCCGGTCCGGCCCGACCGCCACGCCGCCTATCTCGCCTCGCCAGGCCATTTCATGATCGTGGCGGTTGTCGACCAAATTGTGGTCGGCCAATGCGCCGCCGTCATCCACCGCCACCCCGACAAGGTGATTGAGCTCTACATCGACGAGGTCGGCGTGGCGCCGCCCTTCCAGCGGCAAGGCATCGCCCGGAAAATGCTCGACGCCATGTTCGAGATCGGCCGCGAGGAGGGCTGCGACGAGGCTTGGGTCGGCACCGAGCCCGACAACGGACCGGCGCGGGCGCTTTATGAGACGCGGAGGGAGCCGCATGGTAAGGCGGAAGATTTCGTGATGTATGTCTATCGGCTTTCGAGATTGGACGAAGCGCCTACGTCTTCGTCATCCTAGGGTCTGCGCTCCGCTTCGCGTCGCTCCGCCCTAGGATGACGAAGCGCGATGGCTACCCCTGCGCCTGCCTTGCCTCCGCCGGCGCCGCCTCCACCTCGCGCCGTTCCGCCCAGCCTTCCAGCCAGTCGCGGCTTTGCATCTCGACCAGCCGCGAGGCGGTGCGTTCGAATTCGAATACTTCCGTGCCACGCTTGGCGGTGTAGAGCCCTTCGGGCGGCGCCTCGGCGCTCATGACCAGCCGCATGCGGTGATCGTAGAGCGTGTCGATCAAGAGGATGAAGCGCTTGGCCTCGTTGCGCTTGCCTTCGCCGAGCACCGGCACATGGTCGATGAAGATGGTCGAGAAGCGGTCGGCGATCGCCAGGTAGTCGCGCGCGCCATGCGGCTTTTCGCAAAGGTCGGCGAAGGAAAAGCGGGCGGCATCGCCGGCGGCGCGTGGCACGATGAGCTGGCGCCCTTTCAGCGTCAGTGTCACCGCCTCGGTTGGCCTGCCATGCGCCATCGCCTTCCAGGCCTCGTCGAGCGCGCGGTCGGCCGCCTCGTCGGCCGGCGTAATATAGACCGGCAGGCGGTTGAGCTTCTCCTGCCGGTAGTCCTTTTCGGTGTCGAGCGTCAGCACCTCGGCATTGCGCTCGAGCAGGCCGATGAAAGGCAGGAAGAGCTGCCGGTTCAGCCCGTCGCGATAAAGATCCTGCGGGGCGACATTGGAGGTGGCGACCAGCACCACACCGTTGGCAAACAGTGCCGAGAACAGGCGTGACAGGATCATCGCATCGGCGATGTCGGTGACCGAAAACTCGTCGAAGCACAGCACCCAGGCTTGCTCGGCCAGCGCCAGCGCCACGGGTGGGATCGGATCGTCTTCCTTGACATCGCCGTTCTTGCGCGCCGCCCGGTGTTTCTGGATGCGGTCCTGCACATCGGCCATGAAATCGTTGAAATGGACGCGGCGCTTGCGCCTGACCGGCAGCAGCTCGAAGAACATGTCCATCAGCATCGTCTTGCCGCGCCCGACGCCGCCATGGATGTAGAGACCCTTGAGCGCCTCGCGCGGCTGCCTGCTGCGCGCAAACAGCCAGCCCAGCGCGCTGGATTTCTGCGCCAGCCTTTTTGCGGAGATCTCGTCGGTCAGCCGGTCGAGCGCGGCAACGACGCGCTCCTGCGCCGTGTCGCGTCCGACCGCGCCGGTCTCGACCAGATGGTCGTAGCGCTGCCTGACGGTCACATGGGTCTGGAGGCCGTCACGCAGATGCATAGGTCACGTCGTTTGCTCTGAGCAAAATGCTCCAGGAAGAGTTAGGGTGTGTTGAGATTCAGGTCAGGCCGAGCCGAAGATGGCGGCTTTCGAGAACCGGAGCGGAGCGTACTTGAAGTACGTGAGCACCGGCCTACGCCGACCATAGCCTTAACTGCCACAATCACCTCATGAGTGCTTCGGCCGGCGAAGGCCGGAAGCGGAGAAAGCGCCGTTCGCAGGCCGGCATCACCTGAATATCAGCATGCCCTAGCCTTACCTTGTAAGCGAGATCGGTTGCCCGTTGGAAGTCTGGCCATCGAACTTTTCGCCGCCGGACGAATAGAGCCTGGCCAGCGCGCCGCCGTTTTCGTCATAGAGCGTCAGCTGCTTGCCGGCGACGTTCCACGACTTGATGCCGTCGACCGGAGCCGGGCAGTGCAGTGGCCCGGCGCGATAGCCGGCGCCGAACTTGGTCTGCGGCGTCGCCACCTTGCAGCTCTGGCCGGAAACATTGACGTTCCAGACACCGGCGACGCTGGCCGCGGTCAGGTCCGCGGCGCCCGCGGGCGCCGCGCCATTCGGCGGCAGCGAGGCGACCTGGCTGTTCGCCGGCGCCGTCGGGAACTGCGACGGATCGGTGGCGCCAGGGGCGGCCGGTGGTGGCAGCTGGTTCTGCGTCACCGTGCCGGATGGCGCCGGCGTGAGCGGCGCCGGCTGCTGGTCGTCCATCGACGAGAACCGCGAGGTCGAGCAGCCGCTCGCAACGAGCGCGGCCAGCGATACGGCCAAAAGGCCATTCTTCGAAAAAGTCATTCCAACCTCCGTCGGATCCGGTGGGGGGCGCCGTCCGCGTAAACACATGCTTCACCAAGATGGCGAAGGTGGCAGAATTTCAACCCGATATGGTTAAAATAGGGTTTTCGGCGCTGCTGTTGCAAATTTATCGCAAGTCGTCCGTCGACCGGGTCATATCGAGGGCCATGGCCGTAAGCCATTGAAATTTCAGGCTTGCAGCTGCGCGCTGGGCACGAAAACATAACCATCCGGGCCGACGATGTAGCATTCGCGCAGGCCATGCGGCTTGTCGATCGAACCTGCCCGCACGATATGGACCAACGCAGCCGCCTTTTTCTCGACCGCATCCGGATCGGAGCCATAAAGACGCAGCTCGATGCCGGCGCCACGCGTCTCGGCACCGGCAATCACGCCGGTCATCGAATTGTCGAGATAAGAGTGGTCGGCATGCAGCATGAAGATCGAGCCCAGCAGCTCGATCGCCGCGAAATCCTCGTCGGCATAGATGATCCGAGCGCCGAGCACGTCACGGCAGAAAGCCTCCATCGCCGCCATGTCGGTGACCAGCAGGTTGACGCCCAGCCCAGGCGGCAGCGAACGACCGAAATCCTCGGCCTTCATCCACGGTGTCTTGGTCCGCTTCATTGCCACGGCGCCGTCCCTCCACATCGTCGATCCTAGTCGAAGCGGGCCTTCGGCCCTTGGCATTCGCCAGCAAAATGCTTGCGCCAGGCGCCCGCGTCCTTATCTCAGGAACAGAACGGGCGGGAGAAACGATGGCTGCGGGAAAGAGGACCGCCAACCGCTATTACAGCGGCCCGCCCAGCGACCATTTCGACGGCACCCTCTTTTTCAATCCCGACGGCAAGCCGCCGGGGCGCTTCGCCGATCTTCTCAAATGGCAGTTGAGCGGCGGGCGCTCGAAATGGCCGGCGGCCTTTCCGAGCCCCTTTCCAGAGGCGAAGCCCGAGCAGAGGATCGAGGGCACAGCGCTCCGACTCACCATGGTCGGACACGCCTCGCTGCTGATCCAGACCGCTGGATCGAACATGCTGACCGACCCGGTCTGGTCGGAGCGCGCCTCGCCTTTCGCCTTCGTCGGGCCGAAGCGGGTCAACGCGCCGGGGATCGCCTTTGCCGACCTGCCGCCGATCGACCTGGTGCTCCTCAGCCACAACCACTACGACCATCTCGATCTCGCCACGCTGAGGCGGTTGAAGCAGAGCCACGATCCGCTGCTGGTCACGCCGCTCGGCAACGACGCAATCATCGGCGGCGCCGTGCCCGGCATGCGGCTGTCCGCGCATGATTGGGGCGACAGGATCGAATTCGGCGACAGCGCCGCCATCCATGTCGAGCCGGTGCATCACTGGTCGGCGCGCGGTGGGCGCGACCGCCGCATGGCGCTGTGGGCGGGCTTCGTGATCGAAACGGCGGCCGGCAAGGTCTATTTCGCCGGCGACACCGGCTTCCACGGCGGCGCAAACTACCGGCTGATGGCGCAAAAGCATGGCGGCTTTCGGCTGGCCGTCCTGCCGATCGGCGCCTACGAGCCGCGCTGGTTCATGGCGCCGCAACACCAGAACCCGGAGGAAGCTGTCCAGGGCATGAAGTTGTGCAATGCCGCCCATGCCGCCGGCTGCCACTGGGGCACGTTTCAACTCACCGACGAGCCGATCGAAGAGCCGGCGCAAAAGCTCAACGAGGCACTGGCGGCCGAAGGCGTTTCGCGGGAGCGTTTCCGAGCCATGCGCCCGGGCGAGGTTTGGGACGTCCCATCGGCCTGAGATGCCGAGGATAGGCGGAACCCGGGCCGCCGAAATGCGTTGGTCCCCAGCGCAATTTTCGCTCGGAGCCTCCATGATCAAATGGATCATCATCCTTCTGATTGTCGCCGCAGCCGCAAGCCTGCTCGGCATGCCGGCACTGGCCGGTGCCGCCGCTCTGGGCGCTCGCATCCTGATCGGCATCGTGCTGATCATCTTCCTGCTGATTGTGCTCGGCGTCTTCGCCGTAACCTAGAACGGCGTCGCACTGGTAATTCCTGCCCGTTTCCGCCATATAGCGCCAAACGGACACGGAAATGACCGGATCGATGGCAGGCACTGCCCCCTTCGCCAAGATGAACGGCATCGGCAACGAGATCATCGTGGCCGATATGCGCGGCCGTGCCGATCGGGTAACGCCGGCAGCGGCCATCGCGCTTAATGCCGATGCCGCGACGAAGTTCGACCAGATAATGGCGATCCACGATGCGCGCACCAACGGCACCGCTTACTATGTCGACATATTGAATTCCGACGGCTCTGGCGCGCAGGCCTGTGGCAACGGCATGCGCTGCGTGGTGCAGGCCTTGGCCGCCGAAACCGGCCTGAAGACGTTCACTTTCGAAACCCGCGCCGGCATCCTCAATGCCGAGGAACATGCCGACGGCTCGATCTCGGTCGACATGGGCAAGCCGCGCTTCGGCTGGCAGGAAATTCCGCTTGCCGAGGAGTTCCGCGACACCCGCATGATCGAATTGCAGATCGGCCCGATCGACGCGCCGGTGCTCCATTCGCCTTCGGTCGTCTCGATGGGCAATCCGCATGCCATCTTCTGGGTCGATCGCGACGTCTGGTCCTACGAGCTCGACCGCTTCGGCCCGCTGCTCGAGAACCATCCGATCTTCCCCGAGCGCGCCAACATCACCATTGCGCAGGTGACTTCGCCCGAGACGATGATCATCCGCACCTGGGAGCGCGGCGCAGGTCTCACCAAGGCCTGCGGCTCGGCCGCTTGCGCCGCCGTGGTGGCGGCCGCCCGCACCAAGCGCACCGGCCGCAGCGTCTCGCTGATCACGCCCGGCGGCGGCGAGCTGCATGTCGAGTGGCGCGACGACGATCACGTCATCCTGACCGGTGCCGCCGAATGGGAGTTTTCCGGCAGGTTCGACCCCTCGACCGGCGCCTGGGCCCGCGACACCGAAAGCGCCGCCTGATGTCCGCTCCCGCCAAAGGCCCTGCTTCCAGGGGCATTGACGTCGTCACGTTCGGCTGTCGCCTCAACACCTATGAATCGGAAGTGATGCGCCGCGAGGCCGAAAATGCCGGTCTCGGCGCGCTCGAAGGCGGCGCCGTCATCTTCAACACTTGCGCCGTCACCGCAGAGGCCGTGCGCCAGGCCAAGCAGGCGATCCGCAAGGCCCGTCGCGAGAATCCTGAGGCGCGCATCATCGTCACCGGCTGCGCGGCGCAGACCGAGCCGCGGAATTTCGCCGCCATGGACGAGGTCGACCTCGTCCTCGGCAACGAGGAAAAGCTCAAGGCCAACTCCTACCGCGCGCTACCCGACTTCGGCGTCAACGACACCGAGAAGGCGCGCGTCAACGACATCTTCTCAGTGCGCGAGACGGCAAACCATATGGTCGACGCCATCGAGGGCCGGGCGCGCGCCTTCGTGCAGGTGCAGAACGGCTGCGACCATCGCTGCACCTTCTGCATCATCCCTTACGGCCGCGGCAATTCGCGTTCGGTGCCGATGGGTGCCGTGGTCGAGCAGGTCAAGCGTCTCGCCGGCAACGGTTATGCCGAGATCGTGCTGACCGGCGTCGACATGACCAGCTTTGGCGCCGATCTGCCGGGCGGCCCGAAGCTCGGGAAGCTGGTGAAGACGATCCTGCGCCAGGTGCCCGACGTGAAGCGGCTGAGACTCTCCTCGATCGATTCCATCGAGGCCGACGACGATCTGCTCGACGCCATCGCCACCGAGCCGAGGCTGATGCCGCATCTGCATCTGTCGCTGCAGTCGGGCGACGACATGATCCTGAAGCGTATGAAGCGCCGGCATTTGCGCGACCAGTCGATCCGCTTCTGCGAGGACGTCCGCAAGCTGCGTCCCGGCATCGTCTTCGGCGCCGACATCATCGCCGGCTTCCCGACCGAGACCGAGGCGATGTTCGAGAACTCCGAGAAGATCGTCGAGGAATGCGGCCTGACGCATCTCCACGTCTTCCCGTTCAGCCCACGCGAAGGCACGCCCGCCGCGCGCATGCCGCAGGTGCGCCGCGAGCTGGTCAAGCAGCGCGCAGCGCGGCTGCGCGCCGCCGGCGAAGCCGCCTATCGCCGCCATCTGGCGTCCCTTGCCGGCACCCGCCAGTCGATCCTGGTCGAGCGCGACGGCCTCGGCCGCACCGAAGGTTTTACGCTCGCCGCGATTGCCGCCGGTCAGCCGGGCGAGATCGTCGAGGCGGTTGTCGCCGGCCATGACGGCGCCCGCCTGATCGCGGCTCCCCTTGCCGCCCAAGCCGCCTGAGACAGCAAGACGTATGGCTGGTTTCTTCAAGAAGATATTTTCGTTCGGCAGGAAAGAGGTCGTCGAGGAGCGCGTCGACGAGACCGCGCCCCTGCCGCCGATCAAATGGGATGCGCTGGAGGCGCTGAAGCCGGAGACTGAGCAGGAGCCAGCGCCTCACCCACCCCTCGATGGGGAGGGTCGCCACGAAGTGGCGGGGCGGGGTGACAGCACCGACGCCAGCGACAGTCACCCCCACACCCGAGCTGCGCTCGGGACCTCCCCCGTCGAGGGGGAGGTAGGGGCGCCGCCCCAACCGGCACCCGAGGAACCAAAGCCCGAGCCTGCTCCAGCCGTTCCACCGGCGCCGGAACCGGGCATCCCGCCTGCGCCGGAGCCGATCGTTCCGTCCGAGCCGGAACCGCTGCCGGGGCCTGAGCCGCAAGAAGAGCCGCAGCCCGCTCCGGGTGGGCCTGAGCCGGCGCCGGAGGAAGTGCCGATCCCGCCGGCAGAGCCCGAGCCCGCACCGGGCCCGGCGCCTGAGCCGAAGCCGCAGGAAGTGCCGCCACCCGCGCCGAGCGAGCCGGACATCGTCCCGTCGCGTCCGGAACCGCAGCCTGAGCCGGCCCCGGTCGAAGTGCCGACGCCGCCGAGCGAGGTTCCGGCGCAGACGCCGACACCTCCTGAAATCCCGCCGGCGGAAGCGTTGCCCCCCATTCGCCAGCCTGCGCCCATCGAGCCCCCGCCCGTGCGCGCCGAGATCGCGCCCGAGCCCGAGGCTGACGCCGCCCCTCATCCGCCTGCCGGCACCTTCTCCCCGTATAGTGACGGGGAGAAGGGCGAAGCTACAACGCCTGAGCCCCCCTCTCCCCGTCCTTCACGGGGAGAGGGTAAGGGTGAGGGGCAGCGCCAGCCTGCCGAGGACCTGGCACCCTCTGCTGAAGCTGCCGCCGAAATCTCGCCGCCCATTCGCCAACCTGCGCCCATCGAACCGCAGCCCGTGCGCGCCGAGATCGCGCCGGAACCTGAAGCCGTCCCCGCGCCACCAAAACCCGCGCCTTCCGCCGGCAAGGTGACGGTCGCCAAAAAGGTCGAGCAGAAAGCGGAGCCACAAAAAGCACCGGAGCCCGCGCCCCGGCGCTCCTGGTTCCAGCGCATGCGCGACGGGCTTGCCCGTTCTTCGCGTGAGCTCAGCGGCAACATTGCCGGCGTCTTCACCAAGCGAAAGCTGGACGAGGACACGCTGCAGGACCTGGAGGACGTGCTGATCCGCGCCGATCTCGGCGTCGAGACGGCGCTGCGCGTCACCGATTCGCTCGCCTCCAGCCGCTACGGCAAGGATGTTTCCGATTCCGAAGTCCGCGCGGTGATGGCTGCGGAAGTGGAAAAAGTCCTGACCCCGGTCGCAAAACCGCTCGAGCTCGACCTCAGCCACAAGCCGCATGTCATTCTGGTCGTCGGCGTCAACGGCACCGGCAAGACCACGACCATCGGCAAGCTGGCGGCCAAGCTGACCGAAGGCGGGCTTTCGGTGATGCTGGCGGCCGGCGACACCTTTCGCGCCGCCGCGATCGAACAGTTGAAGATCTGGGGCGAGCGCACGAAATCGCCGGTCATTGCCACCAAGCTCGGCGCCGATGCCGCCGGCCTCGCCTACGATGCCTTCGAGAAGGCGAAGGAGGCCGGCTCCGACGTGCTGATCATCGACACGGCCGGCCGGCTGCAGAACAAGACCGAGCTGATGGCGGAACTGGAAAAGATCGTGCGCGTTCTGGGCAAGCTCGATCCGGAAGCGCCGCATACCGTGCTGCAGACGGTCGACGCCACCACCGGCCAGAATGCGCTGAGCCAGGTCGAGATCTTCCGCAACGTCGCCGGCGTCAACGGCCTGGTGATGACCAAGCTGGACGGCACGGCGCGCGGCGGTATTCTGGTGGCGATCGCCGCCAAGCACAGATTGCCGGTCTATTTCATCGGCGTCGGCGAGCAGGTCGACGACCTCGAACCGTTTTCCGCCAGCGAATTCGCCAGGGCGATCGCCGGCGTGGCTTGAACAAGCGTGATCTGCCCGCTTTTCGGCCAGATCATGCGCAAGAAGGACTTTTATGAATATCCTCGAACGCGACCCGTCCGATCCGCGCCGCAAGCCGCTCAATCCCGGCCTGAAGTTCCTGCTCGAGCTGGGACCGGGCCTGGTGTTCTTCTTCACCACCATCCGCGGTGAGTGGCTCGCCCAAAAATTCCCGGTCCTCACCCATCTCGGCGAACCGATCCTGATCGCCACCGCATTCTTCATGGTCGCGACGGCCTTGTCGCTCAGCGCGTCCTGGGCGCTGACGCGCAGCCTGCCGCTGATGCCGCTGGTCTCGGCGATCGTCGTGTTCGTGTTCGGCGCGCTCGCCCTGTATCTGCAGGACAAGACTTTCGCCTTCATGAAGCCGACCATCATCAACTCCCTGTTCGGCGTCGCATTGCTCGGCGGGCTGGCCTTCGGCAGGTCGCTGCTGGGCTACGTCTTCGATTCGGCCTTCCAGCTCGATGCGGAAGGCTGGCGCAAGCTGACCTTTCGGTGGGGACTCTTCTTCCTGTTCCTGGCCGTGCTCAATGAGGTGGTGTGGCGCAATTTCTCGGAAGCGACCTGGCTTTATTTCAAGGTCTGGGGCACGATTCCCATCACCTTGCTCTTCACCTTCAGCCAGATGCCGCTGATCATGCGCCACTCGCTGGAGGACAAGGCGGGCGGGGAAGAGAAGGCCGGCAAATAGAGCAATTCCAGGAAAAGTGTGTAACGGTTTTCCGCCCGGAATTGCGTCAAAACTAAAGAGGGGACGGTCATGGAATTCCTCACCACGCGCGACGAGCTGAGGAATATCTACAAGACGCCCCGACCGACCGACGGCTCGATCCGCAAGGAACTGAAGGCGCTCGACGGCCACTGCCGCTCCTTCATCGGCAAGAGCCCCTTCGTGCTGATCGGCTCCTCGGACGGCGTCGGCAATGCGGACGTGACGCCGAAAGGCGACAAGCCCGGCTTCACCGCCATCCTCGACAACAGCACCATCGCCATTCCCGACCGTCCAGGCAACAACCGGCTGGACACGCTGGAAAACATCATCCGCAACGCGTCGGTCGGGCTGCTCTTCCTCATTCCCGGCATGAACGAGACGCTGCGCGTCAACGGCGATGCCCGCATCACCGTCGATGCTGGCCTGCGCGAGCGCCTGGCTGTCGACGGCAAGGAGCCGCAAAGCGTCATCGTGGTGACGGTCAAGGCCGCCTATATGCACTGCGCCAAGGCCTTCATGCGTTCGGATTTGTGGAAGCCGGAGACCTGGTACGACCGCGCGACCCTGCCGACGCTCGGCCAGATCATCCGCGACCAGCTGGCTCTGGCCGAGAGCGCCGGCGAGATCGACCGCGAGCTCGACGACGATTACAGGCAGACCATGTGGTAGCATCCGGGGACGACTCACCCCGGCTCATCCCCTTGATCGACATCCTCGCCATCTCCGGCAGCCTGCGCGCCGCCTCGACCAACTCGGCCCTTGTCGCGGCTTTAGCCGCCAACGCGCCTGCGGATTGCCGTGTCACCGTCTACCGCGGGCTCGGCCGCTTGCCGATCTTCAATCCCGACGACGAGGGCGAGCGCACGCCGCGCGAAGCAGCCTCCCTGATCGAAGCCGTCACCCGGGCCGACGGCGTCATCGTCTCCTGTCCGGAATATGCGCATGGCGTGCCGGGCGGCATGAAGAATGCGCTCGACTGGCTGGTGTCGCGCGATGCCGCCGTCGGCAAGCCGGCGATGCTGGTGCACGCCTCGCCGCGCTCGCTCTACGCCCGCGCCGCGCTCGCCGAGATCATGCGCACCATGTCCTTCGCGCTCTGTGAGGACACCACGCTCGAGATCGCGCTGCTCGGCAAGAAGCCGGCGGAGATCGAGGCGATCCTGGCGGAGCCCGCGAACCGTCAGGCGATCGGCGAGGCGATTCGGAGCCTCGCCGGCTTCATCCGAGCCCGATGAAGGTCCTCAATACGTCTTCGCCCCATTCACCATCAGCCGGACCACGTAAAGCGAGGTGGTGCCGGCGATGTAGAGGCAGTTGCGCTTGGCGCCGCCGAACACGCAATTGGCGGTCACCTCCGGCACCTTGACCTTGCCGATCAGCGTCCCGTCCGGATCGTAGCAGTGGATGCCGTCGGCAGCGCTCGTCCAGACGCGTCCGGCATCGTCGAGCCTGAAACCATCGAACAGGCCGGCCGTGCAGTCGGCGAACACTTTGCCGCCCGAGACCTTCTTTCCGCCCTCGCCGACATCGAACACCCGGATATGCGCGGGGTTCCCGGCACCATGCGTGCGGCCGGTGTCGGCGACATAGAGCAGGCTCTCGTCGAGCGAGAAGGCGAGCCCGTTCGGCCTGACCATGTCGGTGACGACGGCCTCGACCTCGCCCGTGCCGGGATCGACGCGGTAGACATAGCAGGCGCCGATCTCGCTCTCGGCCTTGTCGCCTTCATAGTCGGTGTCGATGCCGTAGCTGGGGTCGGTGAACCAGATCGAACCGTCGGACCTCACCACCACGTCGTTGGGCGAGTTGAGCCGCTTGCCTTTCCATTTGTCGGCGATGGTGGTGACCGAGCCATCATGCTCGGTGCGGCTGACGCGGCGGCCCGAATGCTCGCAGGTGACCAGCCTTCCCTGCCGGTCGACCGTATTGCCGTTGGAATTGCCGGAGGGCTGGCGGAAGACGCTGATGCTGCCGTCGGTCTCGTCATAGCGCAGCATGCGGTTGTTGGGGATGTCGGACCAGACGACATAGCGGCCGGCCGCGAACCAGGCCGGCCCTTCCGCCCACCGGCATCCGGTGAACAGCTTTTCAACCTGCGCGCCGCCGTTGAACAGCCGCGCGAAGCGTGGATCGAGAATTTCGTAATAGTCGGCGGCCGCCATGCTTTTCCTCCCGGCATTCAGGTGACGCGCGATCAAGCCAGCCGCAGAGAGAGAAGGCAAGATCATTGGTGGCTCTCACGCCATCTTAACGATCCATGGCATGCGAGCTCGTTGAAGCAAGAGGTAACGGCCGGTTAACCGGCTATGCGCTAATTGCAATGGTGCATTGCAACATCTTTCTTTTGCAATGCACCATTCCTATGTCATGCTCGCAATCGATCAAGGGAGGAACAACCCGCCGCGTGAATGCGGCAGCAAAGGAACCTCGTCATGATCTTCGACAACCTCGTCACCCGCGCCCGCACCAACTTCGCCAAGCGCCGCCAGTACAACCGTCTCGTCGCCGAAATCGAGAACCTGTCGAGCCGCGATCTCGCCGATCTGCGCGCCGACCGCTCCGAGATGCTCTACCATATCCACAAGCAGATCTACGGCTGAGCGATAGGCTGCTCGGCCGGCCACTTCGTCATCCTCGGGCTTGACCCGAGGATCCATTCCGTGACTTTCGAGCGTCACAGCGATGCAGGACGCGCGCGCAAAAGCGCCAATTCTGGACCGTCGCCTTCCTCGGTCAATGTCACGGAATGGATTCTAGGGTCTGCGCCGCGTCGCTTCGCTCCTTGCTTCGCCCTAGAATGACGACGTAAGGGGGTCGCCTTAACCAGGCGCCGCCAGCGCTTTCTCGATCTGCGGCAGCAGCAGGTCCCTCGCCGATTCCGGCGTCAGCGGCCCGACATGCTTGTAGGCGATCTTGCCGTCCTTGCCGATGACGAAGGTCTCCGGCACGCCGTAGACGCCCCAGTCGATCGCCGCGCGGCCGGCCGGATCGACGCCGATCGCCTGGTAGGGATTGCCGAGATCGCCGAGGAAGCGGCGGGCATTTTCCGGCTCGTCCTTGTAGTTCAGCGCGGCAAGCGTGAAGCGCCTGTCCTCAGACAATGCCAGCAGCACCGGATGCTCTTCCCGGCACGGCGCGCACCATGATGCGAATACGTTGACCAGCGTCACCTTGCCGGCGAAGGATTTCGACTCGAGTCCCGGCAGGTTCGACCCTTCGAGCGGCGGCAGGTTGGTCTGCGGCGCCGGTAGCCCAATCAGGGCCGAAGGGATTTCCGAGACATCGCGGCCGGACAGGAGCTGCGACAGGAACAGCCCGGCCAGGCCCAAAAAGACCAGCAGCGGCAAAAGCACGAACAGGCGGCGGCGGGGCGGCGACGGCGTTTGCGTTTCGCTGCTCACGGCTTCGCCTTCCCCGATTTGTCGGAACGTCGCCGCACGCCGGCCGCTTCCAAGGCCGCGAGCTCGCGCTTGCGCGCCCGCTGGTCGAGCAGGATCCAGCCGATCAGCCCGGCGAGCACGATTCCCGTGATCGCATAGGCGGCGGTGACATAGAGGGCATGCGCGCTCATTTCAGCCGCTCCCTGCGCGCCGCCTTAGAGCAATTCCAGGAAAAGTGTGTAACGGTTTTCCGCCTGGAATTGCGTAAAAACAAAGAGATAGAGCGGTTCGGCGTTTCCGTGAAACGGTGAACCGCTCTGGCGCCTGCCATGCCAATCCGTCCTGCCATGCCTTCCTTTAATCCTGCGCCGCTGGCCGCGCAATCTAGCGTGGCGCCGCAGGGTGAGAACGTTCCGTGGGCCTCAGTCCGTCCCATGGCGCAACGCCAGCGCCGCGGCCAGCGGGCCGATCACCGCAAGAAACAGCGTCAGCGCGGCAAGAATGAGGAAGGGCTGCACAAACGGCGCCGGATCGGCCACCGCGCCGTAGCTGGCCGAAACGCCGAAGATCAGCACCGGGATGGTCAGCGGCAGCACCAGCACCGAGATCAAGAGCCCACCGCGCGGCAGCGCTACCGCGACCGCTGCACCCGCCGCGCCGATGAAGGTGATGGCCGGCGTGCCGACGAGAAGCGTGAGCGCCGTGGCGCCGATGCCCAACGGCTCCATGTTCATGAACAGGCCGAGCAGCGGTGCCGCGACCACCAGCGGCAGCACGCTGCCCGCCCAATGCGCCAGGCATTTCACCAGCACCGTCAGCGCCAGCATCTGGCGGTCGTGGTTGAGCACCAAGAGGTCGAGCGCGCCGTCCTCGCGGTCGGCTTGGAACAGGCGATCGAGGCCGAGCAAGCAGGCGAGCAAGGCGGCGATCCACAGGATCGCCGGACCGATGCGGGATAGAAGGTTGAGGTCCGGCCCGACGCCGAACGGAATCGTGGCGATCACCGCCAGGAAGAAGATGACGCCGATCAGCGCCCCGCCGCCGGCGCGGATGGAAAGGCGAATATCGCGCAGGAAGAGGACTAGCATGGTTTGAGATGCCTTCGCCTAGGCACCCCCCTCTGGCCTGCCGGCCATCTCCCCCTCAAGGGGGGAGATTGGATGTCACCCTGGCCTTCGCCAATCTCCAGCGTGGCAAGGCTAGCGGGGCGCCCGAGCTGCCGATCTCCCCCCTTGAGGAGGAGATGCCCGGCAGGGCGGAGGGGGGCGCCTCGCGCCGACATCAAATAGTTTCCCCCATTCTCAGCCCCTTCGCCCCCTCGAGCCCCAGCGGCAGGTGCGTCGCCGCTACCACGATCCCCCCATCCTGGAGATGCCCGCGCATCAACCCCGCGAACCTCTCCTCCGACGCCTTGTCCAGCCCCGCAGTCGGCTCGTCCAGCAGCCAGATCGGCCGCCGGCTGATCAAAAGCTTCGCGATCGACGCGCGCCGCCTCTGCCCGGTCGAAAGATAGCCGAAAGGCAGATGCCCGAGACCGCCAAGCCCGACCGTCTCCAGCGCCTCCTCCACGCTCAGTCCCGGCTCGCCCTGGAAGGCGCGCCAAAAACCCAGGTTTTCTTCGATGCTGAGTGCGGTCTTCATCGCGTTGAGATGGCCGAGATAGTGCGAGGCCGAGGCGACCGTAGGAAACGCTTCGCCGCCGCCCTCGATCCTTACCTTTCCGTCGCTCGCCGGCAGCAAGCCGGCGATGACCCTCAGCAGTGTCGACTTGCCGGCGCCGTTCGGCCCGGTGACGATGAGCGCCTCGCCTTTTTCGAGCGCGAAACCGATGCCGGAAAAGACCGTCTCGCCGCCGCGCTCGCCGCCCAGATTTTCGGCGATCAGCCGCATCCTTGCCCGTCCCGAAAGCACCGTATCGCGGCCGCCGCCGCATCGCACAAATTTGCTTTTCGACTGTCTAGAACTATTCCAGGAAATTCTCTATATGCGGTTCATCCGTGCCAGCGGTCGGCGCGGGAACCGAATTAGCGCCGAACCAGCGCACGCGCCGCCTTGAACGGCTCGGGTTGCTTGGGAGCGGACAGCGGAAATGGCCGTACCCGCACCTTTGCGCGTGATTGCATGCCATCGGCGTCCGTTCCCTTTCAGGCTGAACAGACAAGGACGGATCGCACGTGTCAAAATCCCTCGACAGTTTCAAATGCCGCCGCACCCTGACGGCGGGTGGCGCGGACTATGTCTATTTCGACCTCGCCGAGGCCGAGAAGAACGGCCTCACCGGCATCGCCCAGCTGCCCTATTCGATGAAGGTGCTGCTGGAGAACCTTTTGCGCAACGAAGACGGCCGCTCCGTCACCAAGGACAGCATCCAGGCGGTCGCCGCCTGGCTGAGCGACAAGGGCACCGCCGGCGTCGAGATCGCCTATCGCCCGGCCCGCGTCCTGATGCAGGATTTCACCGGCGTCCCGGCCGTGGTCGATCTCGCGGCCATGCGCGACGGCATCAAGGCGCTCGGCGGCGATCCGGAGAAGATCAATCCGCTGGTGCCGGTCGACCTCGTCATCGACCACTCCGTCATCGTCGACGAGTTCGGCACGCCGATGGCCTTCGCCCGCAATGTCGAGCTTGAATATGAGCGCAACGAGGAGCGCTACAAGTTCCTGAAATGGGGCCAGCAGGCCTTCCGCAACTTCCGCGTCGTGCCGCCCGGCACCGGCATCTGCCACCAGGTCAACCTCGAATATCTCGGACAGGTGGTGTGGACCAACAATGAGGATGGCGAGACCACCGCTTATCCCGACACCTGCGTCGGCACCGATTCGCACACCACCATGATCAACGGCCTCGGCGTGCTCGGCTGGGGCGTCGGCGGCATCGAGGCCGAGGCCGCGATGCTCGGCCAGCCGGTATCCATGCTGCTGCCGGAAGTCATCGGCTTCCGCCTCACCGGCAAGCTGAAGGAAGGCGTCACCGCCACCGACCTCGTGCTCACCGTCACCCAGATGCTGCGCAAGAAGGGCGTCGTCGGCAAGTTCGTCGAGTTCTTCGGCCCCGGCCTCTCCAACATGACGCTGGCCGACCGCGCCACCATCGGCAACATGGCACCGGAGTATGGCGCCACCTGCGGCTTCTTCCCCGTCGACTCAGAGACCATCCGCTATCTGACGATGTCCGGCCGCGAGGAGAGCCGCATCGCGCTGGTCGAGGCCTATTCGAAGGCGCAAGGCATGTGGCGCGACGCAGGTTCCGCCGATCCGGTCTTCACCGACCTGCTCGAGCTCGACCTCGGCGACGTCGTGCCGTCGATGGCCGGCCCGAAGCGTCCCGAGGGCCGCGTCGCCCTGCAGGACATTCCCGCCGGCTTCGCCAAGGCGATGGAGACCGAATACAAGAGGGCCGCCGAGATCTCCAAGCGCTATGCGGTGGACGGCGCCTCCTACGACCTCGGCCATGGCGACGTCGTCATCGCCGCCATCACCTCCTGCACCAACACCTCGAACCCGAGCGTGCTGATCGGTGCCGGGCTGCTTGCCCGCAACGCCAACCGCCTCGGCCTCAAGCAGAAGCCCTGGGTGAAAACCTCGCTGGCGCCCGGCAGTCAGGTGGTCGCCGAATATCTGGAGAAATCCGGGCTGCAGAAGGAGCTCGACCAGATCGGCTTCAACCTGGTCGGCTTCGGCTGCACCACCTGCATCGGCAATTCCGGACCGCTGCCGGGTCCGATCTCCAAGACCATCAACGATAAGGGTTTGATTGCTGCCGCGGTGCTCTCCGGCAACCGCAACTTCGAAGGCCGCGTCTCGCCCGACGTGCAGGCAAACTACCTCGCCTCGCCGCCGCTGGTGGTGGCGCATGCGCTGGCAGGCACCGTCACCAGGGACCTCACCACCGAGCCGCTGGGCGAGGGCAGCGACGGCAAGCCGGTCTATCTCAAGGACATCTGGCCGACCTCGGTCGAGATCCAGGAGTTCATCGAGAAGAACGTCACGCGCGAGCTTTTCGCCCGCAAATATGCCGACGTTTTCAAAGGCGACGAGTACTGGCAGAAGGTCAAGGCGCCGGCAGGCCAGACCTATGCCTGGGACGACGGCTCGACCTATGTGCAGAACCCGCCCTATTTCGCCGGCATGGCGCGCAGCTTCGGCAAGGTCGGCGACATCAAGGGCGCGCGTGTGCTGGGTCTGTTCGGCGACAAGATCACCACCGACCACATCTCGCCGGCGGGTTCGATCAAGGCCGCTTCGCCGGCCGGCAAGTATCTGACCGAGCATGGCGTCGGCGTCGCCGACTTCAACCAGTACGGCACGCGGCGCGGCAATCATGAGGTGATGATGCGCGGCACCTTCGCCAACATCCGCATCCGCAACCACATGCTGGGAGAGAACGGCCGCGAGGGCGGCTACACGATCCACTATCCCTCGAAGGAGGAGATGTCGATCTACGACGCGGCGATGGAATACAAGCAGGAAGGCGTGCCGCTGGTCATCTTCGCCGGCGTCGAATACGGCAACGGCTCCTCGCGCGACTGGGCGGCCAAGGGAACGAATCTCCTCGGTGTCCGCGCGGTCATCGCCCAGTCCTTCGAACGCATCCACCGCTCGAACCTGGTTGGCATGGGCGTCATCCCATTCGTCTTCGAGGACGGCACCTCATGGGCGTCCCTCAACCTCAAGGGCGACGAGCTGGTCGAGATCGACGGCCTGGCTTCGATCAAGCCGCGCCAGAAGATGGTGGCCAAGGTCACCTACGGCGACGGCACGGTGAAGAACGTGCCGATCGTCTGCCGCATCGATACGCTGGACGAACTCGACTACTTCAAGAACGGCGGCATCCTGCAATACGTCCTGCGCGATCTGGCTGCGTAGCAGCAAGGGAGTAGGCAGTAAGGGAGTAGGGAAAGACACCCCTACTGCCCTACTGCCCTACTGCCCTACTGCCCTACTGCCCTACTGCCCTACTGCCCTACTGCCCTACTGCCCT
>NZ_JAVIJB010000038.1:0-67893 GCF_033977165.1 Mesorhizobium captivum | reverse complement strand
CGCTTCTTCACACTTGACCACACCACGAAGCAAATGTGTGCGCACGCTAGCCCACAAGGGGAGAAGGGACGGGCGCTATTCCACCTTCACCAGCACCGCGCTTTCGAATTCGATGACCTTGTCGCCGGTCGAATCGACGCCTTCCGAGCGCAATGTGAGCAGGCTCCAACCGGGGCGCGCGGCAAGCGGGCGATGGGCGAGCGCGGTGCGCGTGAAGGTCACAGTCTCGCCGGCATAGACCGGCTTCAGCCATTTCAGGTTGCGAAAGCCAGGCGAGGGACCGAATTCGGGCTGCGGGCCGGGACCTGTCCAGCGCACGCCCTCGGTCTCCATGCGCTTTTCGAGATTGTATTTCATCCAGGTGGCGGCGGTGTGCCAGCCAGAGGCGCAGAGCCCGCCGAGCATGCTCTTCTTCGCCGCCTCCTCGTCGACATGGAAGACCTGCGGATCGTATTTCTTGGCGAAGGCCTTGATCTCATCGGGCTCGAACTTATGCGAGCCTAGGGTGACGGTTTCACCGATCAGGAAATACTCGTCCAGGGTCACGCGATGGCCTCTCGGGTCAGGAACATGCCCGTGTTCTCAAGCTCGAAGACGCATTCGCCGCGCTGGTTGAACAACTCGCTGCGCATGCTGACAAAGCCGAGCTGAGGCCTCGACTTGGACTGGCGCTTGGCAAGCACGGTGACCTTGCCGGTAAGGCGATCACCGGCCAGAACCGGCTTCTTCCATTTGACATGCTCGATGCCCGGCGAGCCTTGCGAGGTCGAATCGAGCAGGAAGGCGTCGCACAGCATGCGCATGAACATCGCGCAGGTGTGCCAGCCCGAAGCCGAAAGGCCGCCCAGGATGCTGGCCTTGCCGGCCTCCTCGTCGAGATGCATCGGCTGGGCATCGAATTCGCTGGCGAATTCGATGATCTCGGTCGCGCTGACATTCTTGCTGCCGAGGTCGAGCGAGACGCCCTCGACGAAGTCCTCATAGGCCCAAGTCTTTCCGGTCATATCGGCAATCCGGTTGACGAATGCGTGATCCCCAAGGTCGGGCATCCCGGATGACGGCCGAAGGCGATTTGGTCAAGTCCTTTCTGGTAAGCCAGCCAAAGGCTGTCGGCGACGCGACGCGCGGTCAGAGCCAGCCGCGGCGGCGGAAATACCAGAAGGGCAGGATTGCCGAGATCACCATCAGGCCGATGGCGAAGGGGTAGCCGAACTCCCATTTGAGCTCGGGGATGATGTCGAAGTTCATGCCGTAGATCGAGGCGACCAGCGTCGGCGGCAGGAAGATGACGGCGGCGACCGAGAAGATCTTGATGATGGCGTTCTGCTCGATCGAGATCATGCCGAGCGTGGCATCGAGCAGGAAGGAGATCTTCTGCGACAGGAAAGTGGCGTGGTCGGCGAGCGACAGCACGTCGCGCGACAGCGTCTTGATGCGAGCCCGCACATCTTTGCTCATCTTGGTCTGGGCAGCGACATGGGTGAGAAAGCCGGCCAGGCGCTGCAGCGAGATCAGGCTGTCGCGGACGGAGGAAGCGAGATCCTCCTTGCGGCCGATGCCTTTCAAGAGCTCCTGGAAATCGCGGTTGCGCTTCGAAGCCTTGGTCGAGCGCGCCTCGAAGATGTCGCGCGAGATCACTTCCACGTCACGACCGGCGCGCTCGAGGATATCGGCCAGCCGATCGACGATCGCTTCCAAGAGGCCGATCAGGATGGTGTCGCCGCTGGTGCAGCCGGTCGCCACCTTTTCGGCGCGCAGCGGGAAGGTCTTGAAGGCCTTGGGCTCGTGGTAGCGGATGGTGATCAGCCGGTTGCCGGCGAGCGCAAAGGTCACCGGCGACATCAATGGGTCGTCGACCTCGGTCTGCGCCGGCAGCACGGCGGTCATGAAGTAGCCGCCGTCCTCGACATACAGGCGGCTCGAGATCTCGATCTCCTCCATCTCCTCGCGGGTCGGGATGGCAATGCCCAGCCAGCCCTCGATGACGGCCTCTTCCTCCTTGGTGGGATTGAACAGGTCGGCCCAAACAACCCTGTCGCCGTCTCGCGTAAGATCGTCGGTGACCCGCAGGCGATCATTGTCCACGACGAAGGCCTTGATCATCGCCGGGTCTCCCTTGCTGGACCAAAGAAATTTCGTTCGAAGCGTCGTCCGGATGGCACAGGCCCGTGGAGCCCGTCAGCCCCGGCCGCTTAGCCCTGCTGCATCACAAGGTCAAGACAAGGCGTCCACCGGCCGGAGGGCCGGCGGTCAAACCGGGTGCAAGCAAGGCGATATCAGGTGTTGAACTTGAACAGCATGATGTCGCCATCCTGGACGACATACTCCTTGCCTTCGTCGCGCGCCTTGCCGGCTTCCTTGGCCGCCACTTCGCCGCCCAGCGTGACGAAATCGTTGTAGGAAATCGTCTGGGCGCGGATGAAGCCGCGCTCGAAATCGGTGTGGATGACACCGGCAGCCTGCGGTGCCTTATCGCCTTTGTGGATCGTCCAGGCGCGCGTCTCCTTCGGCCCGACGGTGAAATAGGTGATCAGATGCAAGAGCTCGTAGCCGGCGCGGATCACCTTGTTGAGACCTGGCTCATCAAGGCCGATCGAGGCAAGGAATTCCATTTCCTCCTCGTCGGAAAGCTGAGCGACTTCCGCCTCGATCGCCGCCGAGATCACCACTGTGCCGGCGCCCTGCGCGGCGGCCATCTTCTCCACTGCCTGCGTGTGCTCGTTGCCGGTGGCGGCGTCGGCCTCGGCGACGTTGCAGACGTAGAGAACGGGATGCGAGGTCAGAAGGTTCAGCCCCTGCAGGATGCGCAGATCCTCCACCGCGATGCCGTTGAGCAGGAAGCGCGTCGGCTTGCCGGCCTGCAGCAATTCGAGCGCCGCCTCCATCATCGGCAGCACGGCCATGGCTTCCTTGTCCTTGCCGGCGGCGCGCTTGCGGAACTGGACGATGCGGCGCTCGAGGCTTTCCAGGTCGGCAAGCATCAGCTCGGTCTCGACGGTCTCGGCGTCGGCGACCGGATCGATGCGGCCTTCGACATGGGTGATGTCGTCATCCTCGAAGCAGCGCAGCACATGGACGATGGCGTCGACCTCGCGGATGTTGGCGAGGAACTGGTTGCCAAGCCCTTCGCCCTTGGAGGCGCCGCGAACCAGACCGGCGATGTCGACGAAGGAAATGCGGGTCGGGATGATCTCCTTCGACTTGCCGATCGCGGCAATCTTCTGCAGGCGTGGGTCTGGCACCGCCACCTCGCCGGTGTTCGGTTCGATGGTGCAGAAAGGATAGTTGGCGGCCTGCGCGGCGGCGGTCCTGGTCAATGCGTTGAACAGCGTCGACTTGCCGACGTTGGGCAAGCCAACGATGCCACATTTGAAACCCATTTTTGTTCCTATCGGGAATTCGAGTTTGCGGAGGCTATGGGCGAAAGGGCGGACGATCGTCAAGCCCTCGGGGGGTCGTGTTTCGGTTCAATCCTTACCGCCGAACAGCTTCTTCAGCATCGCAGCCATCGGGCCGCTTTCGGGGACCTTTGCCGCTGGCTGCTGCGGACGGGCCTGGCGGATGTGGCTTTGCGCCTTGGGCGCCTTGGGTGGCGGCCGGTCATCATCGCCGGTGGGCACGAGTTTGTCGCGCAGCGCCAGCGTGATGCGGTTCATGAAGGAACTGTCGTCGCCCTTGGCCAGCAAGCCTGCGTCGTCGGCGATCGCGTCGAGCAAAACGTCGAGCCATTCACGGTCGGCCTTGGCGAAATCGCCGAGCACATGGCCGTGCACCATCTCCTTGACGCCGGGATGGCCGACACCGATGCGCACGCGGCGATAGGCATTGCCGACATGCTGGTCGAGCGAGCGGATGCCGTTATGGCCGCCCGAGCCGCCACCCAGCTTGACCCTGACCTTGCCGGCGGCAAGGTCGATCTCGTCGTAGAAGACGGTGAGGGCGGATGGCTCGAGCTTGTAGAAGCGCAGCGCCTCGCCGACCGATTGTCCGGACAGGTTCATGAAGGTCTGCGGCTTGATCAGCAGGACCTTCTCGCCGCCGAGTGAGCCTTCGGAAATCAGCCCCTGGAACTTTTTCGACCAGGGCGAAAAGGAATGGCGGCGGGCAATCGCGTCCGCCGCCATGAAGCCGACATTGTGCCGGTTGTTCTGATATTTCGCGCCCGGATTGCCGAGGCCTGCAAAGACAAGCATCGTCGCCTCCGGACGCGGAAGAGATTACTTCTCTTCCTCGGCAGGGGCCGCCGCTTCCGGAGCCTCCGCCTCGGTGGTTTCTTCCGTCTCCGGCTTCATCGCCGCGGAACCGGCAATGGTCGCGATGGTGAAGTCGCGATCGGAGATCACCGGCTTGACGCCGGCCGGCAGGGCAACCGCCGAAATGTGGATCGAGTCGCCGATTTCGGCGCCGGTGAGGTCGACGGTGATGAATTCCGGGATCGCATTGGCCGGGCAGTGGAACTCGACTTCGTGACGCACGATGTTGAGCACGCCGCCGCGCTTGATGCCGGGCGACTTCTCTTCATTGATGAAGTGGACGGGCACGTCGACATTGACCTCGGTGTCCTTGCCGATGCGCAGGAAGTCGACATGGACCGGGAAGTCCTTGACCGGATCGAGCTGAAAATCCTTCGGCAGGACCTGGATCTTCTTGCCGTCAACATCGATCGTGGCGATCGTGGTCAGGAACCCGCCGCCGTGGATCTTGTAGAAGACGTCCTTGTAGTTGAGCGCGATCGCCAGGGGGGGCTGCTTGTCGCCGTAAATAACTGCAGGCACTTTACCGTTACGGCGAACTGCACGGGCGGACCCCTTACCGACCTGTTCGCGCGCTTCGGCCTTGAGCTCGTAAGCCTCGTGGCTCATGGCATTTCCTTTCGCGTGTTGTGGAGCGTTCGCGGCGGGCAAGCCCATCCGTAAACGTCGAAAGCCGTCGCAGCTTGCATGGTCGATCCAATGCTTTTGGCTGTCCAAACGCTTTGGGGATCATGCAGGCCTGGCCGGCCTTCCTCCGCGTTGCCTCCAAGGGTGTCTACGCGGGTGGCGGCTCTATAGCGGAAGCCGGGCAAGGGCGCAAGCCGTTGAGGCGGAAGCCCTTTGACCAAGGTCGGCTTGAGCATAGTCGACGCTTCCGCCTGACGCAAAGTTGGATCTGCCAGCCTGCTCCGAGCACCGTCTGCATTCGTCATGTAGGATCGGGCAGGTTTCAATCGTCCTTGGCATTCGAAGGACCTCTGGAGATCGACATGAAACTTCTGTTCAGCCGCAACCCCAATCCTCGCCTCGCGGTCGCGGTGGCGCGCTATCTCAAGGCGGAGGTCGCGTACGAATTCGCATCACCCATGGCGCCGGGTCAGGCCGAGCGCTATCGCGCGCTGAACCCCAATTTGACGTTACCCATACTGGTCGGTCCCGGCTGGAGCCTGTGGGAGGCTGACGCCATAGCCTGCCGGCTCTCGCGCGACAGGCATTCGAATTTCTGGCGCAGCGGAGACGACGAGCCCGAGATGATCCGCTGGCTGAGCTGGGGTAAGGAGAATTTTGCCCGCGGCTGCGACATGGTGCATTTCGAGCGCGGCACCAAGCAGCGTTGGGGGTTGGGGCCGATCGACAAGGCCCTGGTCGAGGAGGGGCTTGGAGTATTCCACACATCGGCCGCCGTCCTTGATGTGGTGCTTTCGGAAAGGGAGTGGCTGGTTGGCAATTCCGTCTCCTATGCCGACTTTCGCATGGCGACGTTTCTCGCGTTCAACGATGTCGCCAGGTTGCCGCTCGAGGACTACCCATCCATCCGCCGCTGGTATGGTCGGCTTGAGGCGATCGATGCCTGGCGCGACCCGTTCCAGGGGCTGGAGGCGCCGCCGCTGCCGCTGGTCAACAGCGAAGCCTTGCCGGACCGAGCGTCGATCTGAACCGATCCTTTTTGAAGGATGACCGCGACGGAATCTGCCGATCATAGCTAAAATGGCCGATAACCTCGCCATCCTGGGTCATGGGACGCGGACCGGAACTCCGCATCCGCTGAACCAACCAACGGCGAAAGGACGCAAACTCAATCCCTCCGCCAAGCTCGTTTTGAAATCTTCTCGCTCACTTAATTCTACAAAATCGGTAGTCTTAATGGAGAAGTGCCCGCGAGGAGAGCCTGAAAATGACGAAGAAGCTGGTGGTGGGGATATCCGGCAACCTGACTCGCCCGTCGAAGACCAAGGCGTTCATCAGCCACATTGCCGGCGAGGTCGCCGGCCGGATCGGCGCGGCCGCGGCGGTCTTCGACATTGATGATCTTGGCCTGTCGTTGCCTACGGCACGGCGGCTTGGTGATCTCGACCCGACTGCCCGCGGCGTTATCGAACAGCTGGTCAACGCCGATGTTCTGGTGGCCGGGTCACCAACTTTCAAAGGCAGCTATACCGGACTTTTCAAGCACTTGTTCGATCTGCTCGATCCGTCCTCTCTGCGTGGAAAACCGGTTGTTCTTGCGGCGACCGGCGGCGGCGAGCGTCACTCGCTGATCGTCGAGCATCAGCTGCGCCCGCTGTTCGGCTTCTTCGAAGCGCTGACCATGCCGACCGCGATTTACGCCTCCGATAAGGATTTTGCCGACGGCGTGCTGGTGTCGGAAGCGATCCATGCCCGCGCCCGTCAGGCCGTAGCCGAGGCTGTCAACGTTGTCGGCGCCACCCGCAGCGTCGGCCTTGCCGCCTGACTCCGAAGCATTCGCATCGAACAGAAGGATCAGCCATGACCAGCCCCAGCAAGTCCAGACAGATCAAGCTCGGCGCCTTTCTGCCCGGCGGCGGCCAGCATGTCGCGGCCTGGCGCCATCCGGACTCGCCGGCCGACGGCGCGACCAATTTCGAGTTCCACAGAAAGCTCGCGCTAACCGCCGAGCGCGGCCTGTTCGATGCCTATTTCCTCGCCGACAATCTGACGGTGGGCCTCGGCGCCCGCGAGGGCGGCAACGCCAAGATCGCCGGTTTCGAGCCGGTGACGCTGTTTGCGGCGCTGGCGCCGTTCACCACCCATATCGGCTTCATCGCTACCGCTTCGACGACCTATGAGGAGCCTTATACGCTCGCCCGCAAATTCGCTTCGCTCGACCTTCTGTCGAACGGCAGAGCCGGCTGGAATGTCGTGACCTCGGCTGGCGACGACACGGCGCGCAATTTCAACCGCGACGTCCAGCCCAACCACGCCGGCCGCTACGCGCGGGCGCATGAGCATGTCGAGACGGTCAAGGCGCTGTGGGACAGCTGGGAAGACGACGCTTTCATCCGCGACAAGAAGACCGGCCGCTTCTACGACAAAGACAAGCTGCACGACATCAACCACAAGGGCGAGCATTTCAGCGTCAAGGGGCCGCTCAACGTACCACGTCCGGTGCAGGGCCACCCGGTGGTGGTGCAGGCCGGTCAATCCGAGGACGGGCGTGGGCTTGCGGCGGCTTCGGCCGAGGTGATCTTCACCGCGCATCAGAATCTGGCATCGGCGCAGGAATTCTATCGCGACATCAAGGCGCGCGTGGCGGCGGCCGGCCGTGATCCGGCGCAGGTGCTGATCATGCCGGGCGTGGCACCGTTCGTCGGCCGTACCGAAGAGGAGGCCCGCGCCAAATACCGGCAATTGAACGACCTGATCCTGCCGGAGGACGGCGTGGCGCTGCTCAACGCGCTTGCCGGTCAGACGCTCGACCTCAGGGATTATCTGCTCGACGGGCCGCTGCCGCCGAGCAAGGAGACCGAAGGCATGAAGAGCCGGCAGGCGCTGATCCGCCAGATCGCCGACGAGCACAATTTCACGATCCGCCAGCTCTATCAGTGGGTGGCGACCGCACGCGGTCACTACACGGTGATCGGCAGCGCCACACAGGTCGCCGACCAACTGGAAGAGTGGTTCACCAGCGAAGCCGCTGACGGCTTCAACATCCTGCCGCCCTGGCTGCCAGGCGCGCTCGACGATTTCGTCGACCTGGTGATCCCCGAACTGCAGCGCCGCGGCCTGTTCCGCACCGCCTATGAAGGTAGGACGCTGCGCGAGAATCTCGGTCTCAGGCGGCCGCAGAATCCGTGGACGGTCGCGCGCTCGACCGTGCTCGCAGCCGAATGATCCTCAGAAGACGAAAGGCAAGACGATGACTTTGCAGCACATCGAACGCCCGGTCGGTATCAGCGGGCATGGGGGCGGCAATGGCTTCGGGACGGAGGCCTTGCGGCTGGCCGGCCGGACCTCGGCGCGTATCCTGTCGCGCTATGGCGTGCTGCTCGGCTTCCTGACGCTCTGGCAGGTGGCGGCAAGCAGCGGCTGGGTCAATACGGCGGTGCTGCCGCCGATCGACACTATTGTTGCAGCACTCTGGAAGGGGCTGGCCGGCGGCAGCCTGCTCGGCGACATCGCCATCAGCCTGCAACGCGCCGGTCTCGCTTTCGCGGCGGCGGTCGTCGTCGCCATTCCGCTCGGCCTGGTAATGGGCCAGGTACGGGCGGTCGAAACCGCGCTCGACCCGATCCTGCAGCTCTTCCGCCAGACCTCGGCGCTGGCGCTCTATCCGGTGTTCATCCTGCTTTTGGGACTGGGAGAAGCATCCAAGGTGTTCGTCATCTTCTGGGCGACGCTGTTTCCGCTGCTGCTCAACACCATCAGCGGCGTCAAGGAGGTCGACCCGAAGCTGCTCGAAATGGCGCGCGTCTATGGCGCCCGGCGGCTGACCATTTTCCGCCGTGTCGTGCTGCCGGGAGCCGTGCCCTCGATCTTCGTCGGCTTGAGGCTCGGCGCCACCACTGCGCTGCTGCTGCTCATCGCCTCGGAGATGATCGGCGCCAACAAGGGCATCGGCTTCCAGGTGATGAATGCCCAATACAACTTCCAGATCCCGCTGATGTTCGCGGCGATCGTTATCCTTGCGGCGCTCGGCCTGATCGCCAACCAGGCGCTGGTCAGCCTGCAGCGGCGGCTCTGCCGCTGGAGCAACACCGTCGGCTAAGCAGCCAATCTTTCACTTCTCATTCCTGAAACCATGAAAGGCCGGACCATGACCACCACACGCCGTTCGCTTCTCCTGCGTGCCCCGCTTGCCGCCGGCATCATCGCCGTCGGCCTGCCTTCGATCGCGCGCTCGCAGGCCGCTTCCGTCAAAATCCGCTATCTCGCCAGCCGCGGCAGCATCTCCCCGCATGAGCTCGCCGACGAGCTCGGCTATTTCAAAGGCCTCGGCATCGGGCTTGAGAATGTCGGCTACGCCGCGGGCGGGCCGGAATCGCTGTTCGCGCTGGCCTCCGGCAGCGTCGATCTTGGCTCCGCCGCCACGCCTGCCGTGATCAACTCGATCGCCGGCGGTAATGACTTCGTCGCGGCTTACCCCAGCAACGGCATCAACAAGGATGTCAAAAGCGTCTTCTACGTGCTGGACGACAGTCCGATCAAATCGATCGCCGACATTGCCGGCAAGACGATCTCGGTCAACACGCTCGGCGCCCATCTCGACTATACAGTACGTGAGGCACTGCACGGCATCGGCCTGCCGCCGGACGCTGCCAAGCTGGTCGTGGTGCCCGGGCCGCAGCTCGAGCAGACCTTGCGCTCGCATCAGGTCGACGTCGCGGGCCTCGGCTACTGGCAGGCGACCTTCGCCGGCCAGCTGGTCAGCAACGGCGGCGTGCGCGGCATCTTCAACGACACCGATGTGCTCGGCGAGATCGCTGGCGGTTTCGTGGTGCTGCGGCGGGACTTCATTGCCGCCAACCCCGACGCCGCCCGCAATTTCGTCGAGCAGTCAGCGCGCGCCGCGGACTGGTCGCGGCAAAATCCCGACGAGACCCGCAAGTTGCTCGCCGACGTCCTGAACAGGCGCGGCGAGAATGGCGATCTGGCGCGCTACTGGACCGGCTTCGGCCTGCGCGAAAAGGCGGCGGTAACGAATCGCGACGTCGACTTCTGGGTGAACATTCTCGAGCGGGACGGTCGACTGCCGAAGGGCAAGCTCAAGGCAGCCGACATCCTCTACCGCCCGGGCGAAACCAAGACCAACTGAGCACGGAGACCCATGCCATGGCAACGCCAAGCGGCGGCGAGGTCACGATACGCGACCTGTCGAAATCCTTCAGCCTCGGCGGGCGGCAGCTTGCCGTGTTGCGCTCGCTCAATCTCGACATCCGCTCCGGCGAATGCCTGGTCATCGTCGGCGCCAGCGGTTCCGGCAAGACGACGCTGCTGCGCATCCTTGCCGGGCTGGAGCAGGCCGATGGCGGCGGTGTCGCGATCGACGGCAGAGAGATCGAGGGCGTCGGCGCAGAGCGGGCGGTGATCTTCCAGGAGCCGCGACTTCTGCCCTGGCTGACCGTGCTGGGCAACGTCGCCTTCGGCCTCGAAGTGCGTGGCGTGCCCAAGGCGGAGGCCGAGAAGCGGGCGCGGTTCTATATCGCGCTGGTCGGCCTGGCTGAGTTCGCCGACGCCTATCCGCGGCAGCTCTCGGGCGGCATGGCGCAACGCGTCGGCATCGCCAGGGCATTGACGGTGCAGCCGGAGATCCTGCTGCTCGACGAGCCGCTCGGCGCGCTCGACGCCATGACCAAGATCTCCATGCAGGAGGAACTGGCGCGCATCTGGAACGAGGAGAACGTCACCATGGTCGTTGTCACCCATGACCTCGAGGAGGCGATCTATCTCGCCGACCGTGTGCTGATCCTGCCCAAGGAGAAAGGCGGCTTGGCGCGACTGATCGAAATCGACCTGCCGCGTCCGCGCGACCGCAGCGAAAGCCGCTTCGTGCGCTACCGCGAGGAATTGCTGCGCGAGTTCGGGCTGCATTAAAGGATAGTGCGCAGGCTTCAACTGGCGCCGGCCAGGTCCCTGTTCAGCGCATCCCGCAGCGCCTGGACCTGCCGATTCAGGGCGTCGAGCTGCGCCATGGTCATGCCCGAGCGCTCGATCAGGGTCTCGTTCAGGCAATTGCACCGGACCAACAGGGCGCGTCCGGCCGCAGTCAGGTCGACCTGCACCTGACGCTCGTCGGTTCGGCTGCGCTGGCGCGTGACCAGTCCGGCCTGTTCCATGCGCTTCACCAGCGGCGTGATGGTGCTCGATTCTAGGGCGAGCCGATGCGCGATGCTGCCCACCGACATGCCGTCCGCCTCGCCAAGCGCGTTGAGCACCAGATATTGCGGATAAGTGATCCCCATCTTGTCCAGCATCGGCTTGTAGGTACGATTGATTGTCATGCTGGTGGTGTAAAGTGTGAAACAGAGCTGGTTGTCCAAGGGAAGAGGCACGACGCGTTCCTTTTGCCGACTGAGCATTAATTATCTACCACGAAAAATGTTATCGTGATACATATTTTTGTGGACAAACGGGCTCGATCACGTTACGCATATCATTATCGCGATATTATTTACGGCGAAAATTATAGAGGAGATGGAAATGACTGAAGCTTCGCAGACCAAGGCCGGCTCCGGCAGCGGCACGATCACCACCAAGGACGGAACGCAAATCTACTACAAGGACTGGGGCACCGGTCAGCCGATCGTCTTCCACCATGGCTGGCCATTGAGCAGCGACGACTGGGACGCCCAGATGCTGTTCTTCCTGTCGAAGGGCTACCGCGTCATCGCGCATGATCGTCGCGGCCACGGTCGTTCGACGCAGACCGACATCGGCAACGAGATGGACACCTATGCCGCCGACGTCGCCGCGCTCACAGCACATTTGAATCTGCAAGGTGCCATCCATGTCGGCCATTCGACCGGCGGCGGCGAAGTGGCGCGCTATGTCGCTAAGTATGGTTCCGGCGGTCGCGTCGCCAAGGCCGTGCTGATCGGCGCGGTGCCGCCGATCATGGTCAAGTCGGACGCCAATCCCGGCGGCCTGCCGATCGAGGTGTTCGATGGCTTCCGCTCCGCCCAGGCAGCCAACCGTGCCCAGTTCTTCCGCGATGTTCCGGCCGGCCCGTTCTACGGCTTCAACCGCCCGGGCGCGGTGGTGTCGCAAGGGGTCGTCGACAATTGGTGGCGCCAGGGCATGATGGGCGGCACCAAGGCGCACTACGATTGCATCAAGGCGTTTTCTGAAACCGACTTCACCGAGGACCTAAAGGCAATCGACGTGCCCGTGCTGGTCATGCATGGTGACGACGACCAGATCGTGCCGATCGCTGACTCCGCTCTGCTTTCGATCAAGCTGCTCAAGAAGGGCGAGCTCAAGGTCTACAAGGGTTTGCCGCACGGCATGGCGACGACCCACGCGGACGTCATCAACGCGGACCTGCTGGCCTTCTTCAAGGCGTAAGGCCCTTTCAGAACGCAACAAAAGAACACCCGCCGGATGGCGGGTGTTCCTGCGTCATGGCGATGTCAGGCGATGCTCAAGCCGCCATCGATCAGCATTTCCGCGCCGACCATAAATGGGCATTCGTCCGAAGCGAGAAAAACCACTGCGTTGGCAATTTCCTCGGCGGTTCCGAAACGGCCGGCAGGCACGAGGCCGACCACAGCTTTCGCGCGCGCCTTCGCGGCTTCGGGGTCCAGCCCAAGTTTGTCGTTGAGCGGCGTGTCGATCGGACCCGGGCTGATCACATTGGCGCGAATACCGCGTCCTATCAATTCCCCCGAGAGCGTCCGCGCGAGCGAGATCATGCCGGCCTTGGCCAGCGCATAGACGTGCGTTCCGGCCATTCCCATATGCGCGTTGACCGAGCCGCTGAGGATGATCGACGACGGGTTCGAAAACAGCGGAACGAGCGCCTTGACCAGGAAGTACGGTCCCTTGAGGTCGATATCGATACTCCGGTCAAACGCGGCCTCTGTCCAGTCGCCGAGCGGGCGCAGGTCGGCGATGCCAGCGTTGAGGAAGAGAGCGTCGAGCCTGCCGAAGGTTTCCCCGATCTGCCGGGCAATGTCGTTCTGGGCTGCTGCATCGCCGGCATCGGCGCCGATGATGAGCACATCGCCGCCCAATACGTTGCGCGCCTCCTCGAGACGGCCCGCATTGGTGCCGGTAATGGCGATGCGGGCGCCCTCTTCAATGAAGCGTCGCGCCGTCACCAGGCCGATGCCGCTTGTGCCGCCGGTAATCAGTGCGACTTTGCCTTTAAGTCTCGACATTACAGATTGCCCCCATTCTTACGCGTATCGCGGCGCACCGATCAGGCGCTGAGCCCGGTTCCTTATGTTCACTGTGTCGCCTCGCGCACGCGTATCGAACACTAGCAGGCTTCACCTGGCGTGTGCGGAAAGAATCACTGAGGGCGTAGCAGCGGCCACGCCCTCATATCAGGTCCTGAAGATCGGCGTTTCTAACCGGTCGCCTGCGTCTTCCTGGCTTCCTTCATGTTCGGCAGGAACACCGTCAGCAGGCCGAGGAAGGGCAGGTAGGAGCAGATCTGGTAGACGAAGTCGATGCCCTTCATGTCGGCGATGATGCCGAGCACCGCGGCGGCGATGCCGCCCATGCCGAAGGCGAAACCGAAGAAGATGCCGGCAATCATGCCGACGCGGCCGGGGACCAGCTCCTGCGCGAAGACGACGATGTTGGAGAAGGCCGATGACAGGATGAGGCCGATCAGCACGGTGAGCACCATCGTCCATTCCAGGTTGGCGTAGGGGAGCACCAGCGTGAACGGCAGCACGCCGACGATCGAGAACCAGATCATCGCCTTCTGTCCGTAACGGTCGCCGAACGGGCCGCCGAGCAGGATGCCCAGCGCCGAGGCGCCGAGGAAGAGGAACAGCATCACCTGCGACATCTGCACCGAAACGCCGAACTTATGGATGGCGTAGAAGGTGTAGTAGCTGGAGAGCGAGGCGATATAGGCGTTCTTGGTCAGCACCAGCAGCGTCAACACCGCCAATGCCCACATGACCTTGTTGCGCGGGAAGGGGGAGACGTGGGCCGCCTGCTTGCGGGTGGCCATCGAGGCGCGCAGCCGGCTGTACCAGCCGCCGACTTGCCACAGAACGACGATGCCGATCAGCGAGCCGACGGCGAACCAGGAAATGCTGGTCTGGCCGAACGGCACGACGATAAAGGCGGCGAGCAGCGGGCCCATCGCCTGGCCGAAATTGCCGCCGACCTGGAACAGCGACTGCGCCAGGCCGAAGCGGCCGCCGGAGGCGAAGCGGGCGATGCGCGAGGATTCCGGATGGAAGATCGCCGAGCCGATGCCGATCAGCGAGGCGCCGATCAGGAGCAGCCAGTAATGGCCGGCATGAGCGAGCACCACCAGCCCGACCAGCGACGAGGCCATGCCCCAAGGCAGGGAATAGGGCATCGGCCGCTTGTCGGTGACCATGCCGATCACCGGCTGCAGCAGCGAGGCCGTCACCTGGAAGGTGAAGGTCAAAAGACCGATCTGCCAGAAATCGAGACCGTAATTGTCCTTGAGCAGCGGATAGATGGCCGAAAGCAGCGACTGCATGATGTCGTTGACGCAGTGGCAGAAGCTCACCGCAAGAATGACGGTGAGGGCCGTCGTTTGCGCCGAGGGGTGGCTGGCCGGCGCCGGGGTGGCGACGGCGGTGGCGGTCGTATCGGTCAAGGCAATGCTCCGTGGTCTTTTTGGCGGCGAACCGCAGGCAGCCTTATAGGACGCTTGTCAGGTTACTTCTTTCGTGGTTTGGTCCAATAGTTTCGCAAGTGGGCCACATCCGATGCCGCACGGCCGGGAAATCTTCAGGGGCGACGCCGCCGAACTCGGCCGGCTGCACGAAAGCCGCTGGCAATGGCTGGAGCAGGCCGTCGGGCCGGCAGTCGCGCTGCCGACCGAATATCCGGACGGCTACCACGTGCCGCGGCACCGCCACAGCCGCAGCCAGCTGCTGCACGCGCTGGTCGGCGTGGTGCTGGTGACCACCAAGCACGGTCGCTGGATGGTGCCGCCGGACCATGCGATGTGGATACCGGCCGGCACCGAGCATTCCGTCGAGATGCTGGGCGATGTCTCGATGCGCTCGGTCTATGTCGTGCCGGATGCCATTCCCGGGCTGCCGGAGGGCTTGCGCGTCGTCGGCATCACCGAGCTGATGCACAGCCTGATCGTCGAATCGGAGAAGCTGCCGCAGGGCGGCGAGCTCGAAGGGCGCGCCGCGCTGATCATGGGGCTCTTGCTGCACGAGATCCCGAACCTGCCGGAGCGGCCGCTCGGCCTGCCTTTCCCGTCGGACCCGAAGCTCGCGGCGCTCTGCCGGCGCTTCGTAGCGGCACCTTCGCCGCATGCCACGATCGACGAATGGGCGGATGCTGTGGGCATGAGCCGGCGCTCCTTCACCCGCGCCTTCCATCGCCAGACCGGCCTGTCGCTGTCGACATGGCGCCAGCAGGCCTGCCTGTTCGCCGCGCTGCCCAGGCTTGCCGATGGCGAGCCGATCACCAGGGTGGCGCTCGATCTCGGCTATGACAGCGTGCCGGCCTTCATCACCATGTTCAAGCGCATGCTCGGGACTTCGCCCCGCGGCTATATGCGCGGCGCGCGCGAGGCAGGCGAAGGCAGCAAGCGGCTGACCGGTTCGGTTCAGGCCAGCAGCGCCGCGGCTTAATCGAAAAGGCTGGAGACCGATTCTTCGGTTGCGGTCCGCGAGATCGCTTCGCCCATCAGGTCGGCGATCGAGATGACGCGGATGTTGGGCGCGTCGAGCACGGCCTGGCTCGGCTGGATGGAATCGGTGATCACCAGTTCCTGCAGCTTCGAGCCGGCGATGCGGGTTACGGCGCCGCCCGAGAGCACGCCATGGGTGATGTAGGCGGTGACGCTGGTCGCGCCGTTGGCGAGCAGCGCTTCCGCCGCGTTGCAGAGCGTGCCGCCCGAATCGACGATGTCGTCGATCAAGAGGCAATCCTTGCCGGCGACGGCGCCGATGATGTTCATGACCTCGGATTCGCCAGGGCGCTCGCGGCGCTTGTCGACGATGGCCAGCTGTGCATCGAAGCGTTTTGCCAGCGCGCGCGCCCGCACCACGCCGCCGATGTCGGGCGACACGACGACGACATTGCCGAGCTGCTTGTATTTCGCCTTCACGTCGCGGGCCATCACCGGCACCGAGAAAAGATTGTCGGTCGGGATGTCGAAGAAGCCCTGGATCTGGCCGGCATGCAGGTCGAGCGTCAGCACACGGTCGGCGCCGGCGCGGGTGATCATGTTGGCGACGAGCTTGGCCGAGATCGGCGTGCGGCCGGAGGCGCGGCGATCCTGCCTGGCGTAGCCGAAATAGGGGATCACCGCCGTGATGCGTCGGGCGGAGGAGCGCATGAAGGCGTCCATCATGATGAGCAGTTCCATCAGATGGTCGTTGGTCGGATAAGAGGTCGACTGCAGGATGAACACATCCTCGCCGCGCACGTTTTCCTGGATCTCGACGAAGATCTCCTGATCGGCGAAGCGCCTGACGCTGGCCTTACCCAGCGGGATGTTTAGATAGCGAGCGACCGCTTCGGCCAGCACCCTGTTGGAATTGCCCGCGAAAAGCTTCATGCACCGTTCCTGGTGAAGGATGGAGAGACCTGACGGACTCTCATGAGCGTTTTATGCGGGCTTTTAGCGGCCCGTGCCGGTATTGCAAGCCTCGTGATCGGGAATCCTTCGACAAGGCTCAACAAAGGCTGACGGCATCGCAAGCCGGCAACAGGTTCGTTGGAGCAGTTCAGCGCCCGGTGGAGTCGCTGAACTGCTCCAGCTATCTGCTTTGACGCAATACCGGGCGGAAGACCGTCGCACACTTTCCTGGAATTGCCCTAGCCGGCGCCGCCGCTGCCAAGCCAGGCGGTGAACTGGTCGATCGTCTGATCGGCGATCGCCTGCATGGTCGCCGGCGCCACCGCCGGCCAGCCCTCGGTGCTGCCGGCGGAAGGCGCCTTCTGCTGGCCGTTGATGCGATGCAGGCGGTTGCCCGACGGGTCGTAGACGTCCCAGACATAAATGACGGTGGTGTCCTTGCCTTCGGACATCGTCGAAAAATAGCCCTTCAGCACATGCGTTGCCGTCTGGTCGGTGCTGCCGACAAGTGTGACGCCGCGCTGCCTGGCGCGCGCCTGCAGTTCCGCCGTCAGCGGTGCTGCCGCTTCCACGGAGGCGCCGACGATCGGCGCCACCTGCAGCCGGGTCTTGGCGATAGCGGCGGTCTGAGCCGGCGTGGCGGGTGTCGAAGCCGCCGCCGTCGCCGTGGGGGCAGGCGAGGTCGTGGTCGGGGAGGTGGTGGCCGATGTGCCCTGCGTGGCCGGCAAAGCCTGGGCCGAATTCGCCGGCGGCTTGACGGCGGAAGGATCGAGGACATCCTTGGCGTTGGTGCAAGCGGCAAGCGCCAGCGCCGCAAGCAATGACACGGTCGTCACCTGCGATCGTCTCATTTGCCCGAAACTCCCTGGCGGCGAACGCCCCCGCGTGAACCAACCATTATGGATTCACTGCACGATCAAGTCGAGATCATGGCGGGAGAGCGGCTTCGGCGCCGATTCCGTGGTGAGGTAAGTGCGGCCGAGCGTCATCGCCGTCTCGGTTTCCGAGTCCATAATGATCATGTGGGCGAACAGCGTCATGTTGGGCGCGATCGGTTCCGGATTGCCCTGGTAGAACATCGGCATGTCCATCCAGGATGGCGTGAAGCGGGCGCCGAGCGAATAGCCGCAGGCGTTCAGCCGGTGCTTGGTCAGGTTGTGCGCCTCGAGCGTGCGGGCATGCGCGTCGAAGACGTCGCCGAAGGTGTTGCCCGGCGTCATCGCCTTCTCGACCGCAAGCAGGGCCGCACGCGCGGCGTCGAACAGTTCCTGATGACGCTTCGAGATCTTGCCGGTCAAAACGGTGCGCATCATCGCTGCGTGATAGTGATGGAAGACGCCCGCCCATTCGAGCGTCAGCTGGTCGTTCTTGGTAAGCTTGCGGCGCCCGGCCTTGTAGCGGCAGAGCAGGGCATCCGCGCCGGAGCCGATGATGAATTCGTTGGCGGGATAGTCGCCGCCGCCGGCGAAAATCGCTCCCTGCATGGCGGCAAGGATCAGAGCTTCGTCGCCGCCCTGCTTGATCAGCGGCAACGCGGCGTCGAGCGCATCGTCCGCGAGGCTTGCGGCTTTTTCGGCCTTGGCGACCTCGGCCGGACCCTTGAAGAGGCGCAGCCGGCCGACAATGCCGGAGGCATCGGCGATCTGGCCGAAGGTCTGCAACTGCTCATCCACGCGGCGGCCATTATAGGCGGTCAGCCCATGGGTGTCGTATTCGACGCCGATGCGGGCGCCGAGCAGATCGAGGTCATTGAGCAGGTTGCGCAGGTCGATCGCCGGATTGGCGCTGTCGCGATCGGTCCAAAGCACGATGTTGTCGATGGTCGAGGTGTGGCGCGCTTGCCTCAGATCGGCCGAGCGGGTGAGCAGCACCATCGAGCCGTCGGCCTTCACCACCAGGCACTGGAAGAAGCAGAAGCCGAAGGTGTCGTAGCCGGTCAGCCAGTACATGCTCTCCTGCGCGAACAGGAGCACGGCGTCGAGCTTCTTCTCGGCCATTTCGATCAGCAGCCGATCGCGCCGCGCGTCGAATTCCGAACGTTCGAAATGCAGCGCCATTACTCTTTCTCCAGAACGATTGCCGAAACCTGGCGCCCGTAATCCGCTTCCTTGCGGTGGGTGGTGCGCCGGTAGGAATAGAAAAGATCTTCTTCCGCATAGGTGCAGCGGCCGAGCCCTTCGGCGGTCACGCCAGCGTCCCGCAGCCGGTCGACCGTATATTGGTTGAGGTCGAACATCGAGTGGCCGGGATTTGCGGACGGCTTGAAATAGCGTTGATTGCCGGCGTCGGCTTCGACGAAGCGGGCGACGAACTCCGGCCCGACCTCGTAATTGTCGGGACCGATGGAGGGACCGAGCACGGCGACGATGCGCTCCCGGTGGGCGCCGAGACCTTCCATCGCGGCAATGGTGTTTTCAAGCACGCCGGTAAAGGCGCCTTTCCAGCCGGCATGGGCCGCGCCGATCACACGGGCCTCGGCATCGGCGAACAGGACCGGTCCGCAATCGGCCGTCGAGGCACCGACGGCGATGCCTGGCCGGTCGGTGACGACGGCGTCGGCCTTGGGGCGAGGGCCTGCGAAAGGTTCCCTGGCGATGACGACGTCGGGGGAATGGACCTGATGCGCGGTGAGCAGGTGATCCGCTGTCACGCCCATCCAGTCGGCGACGCGGCGACGGTTCTCGGCGACCAGCGTCTGGTCGTCACTCGAGCCGGTGCCGATGTTGAGGCCCTGGTAGATGCCGCTGGAGACGCCGCCGATGCGGGTAAAGTAACCGTGACGGATGCCTTGCGCCTTCTCCAGAAGGGGCGAGCGTACTGGATCGGGTCTGGTCTGATTCAGCATGGATGGGTTTGTTGTCCGCGCGGGCGATTTCGTCAAGGTGAAGTTCGGGCGAGTGGGAGAAGTCCGGCAAATTGGCCGGACCAGCTTGCACGGGTTGCCTGCCGATGTCAGCCGGTTTTCGCCGCGGGCAGGATCTTCATCACCTTGAACAACTCGCCCATCGCATCGGGCCCGGCGAGGCGTTCGACCGCGTCGGAAATCGCCTGCCGCTCGCCGTCATCGGCCTTGGCGCCCAGTGCTCCGGCGCGCTCGAGCAACCCCATGCCGAGCAGGAATTCGCCCTGCGTGGTCAGTTCCACGTCGAGGCCGTGCGCGCCGGCGCTCGCGGACAGAGCCGCGAAGTCCACATGGGCGGTGAGGTCAGCCTCGCCGGGATTGGCCAGCACGTCTTCGTGATCGTGCCTGCGCAGGGCCTGCAATGTGTCGCCGAGGCCGGGTACAAGATGGCCATAGTCGATGAACAGCCCGGCGCCGCCATGGCCGGCGATGCGCTCGGCTATCGCCGACATCAGCGCCGCGCGGGCCGGCGCCACCTCGGCGATTGCGCCCTGCGGCGCGTCGGCAGCGCCCGGCGGCAGCAGCGCCGGGTCGACGGAACCGGCGCCGGCGAAGAAACGGAGATTGTCGGCGTCGTCGAGGCCGACCATGCGCTCGCGCCAACCGGTGCCGACATAGACGAACTGGCGAATCGGCACCGCGTCGAACAGCTCGTTGCCGACGATGAAAAGCGGCCGTCGGGGCAGCGTGTCGATGGTCTGGTGCCAGGCGAGGGCCGCGCTCTGGCCGGCCAGAGTCTCTTTCTGGACGTCGGCAAGGCACGGACTGGTCTCGATCATGGCAAAGGACGCGCCGGCGGCAAGCGCGGGGTCGAGCCGTGACCAGGTGCGCAGCATGTCCTTCATCAGCGTGCCGCGGCCGGGCCCGATTTCGGCGAAGGTGGCGGGGAGCGGCCGGCCGGCGCGCTGCCAGGCCAGGTAAAGCCAGACGGCGACAAGCTCGCCGAACATCTGGCTGATTTCCGGCGCGGTGACGAAATCGCCGGCGACGCCGAAGGGCTCTCTTGTCGTGTAATAGCCGTCCTTAGGGTCGAACAGGCAGAGCGCCATATATTCGCTGACCGGGATCGGCCCCACGGCGCCGATCAGGTCGACAATGCGCTCCTTCAGCCGGGTCATATCGCTTGCGGTTGCGACACCGGCTTTGCCGTCGCCATTGCCCAGATGCCGGCAAGCACCATCGGTGTGGACAGGATCATGCCCATGGTCAGCCAATTGGTGCCGAGCAGGTAGCCAAGCTGCTGATCGGGCTCGCGGAAGAACTCGACGAAGATGCGCGACAGGCCATAGCCGCAGATGAAGGCGCCGCCGACGAAACGCGGTGTCCTCAGCTTCATCCGCGAATGGGTGAGGAAGCGCAGCACCAGGAACAGCACGAGGCCTTCGAGCAGCGCCTCATAGAGCTGGCTGGGATGCCGGGTGAACGGGCCGCCATTGGGGAATTCGATCGCCCAAGGCACGTCTGAAGGCCTGCCCCAGAGTTCCGAATTTATGAAATTGGCGACGCGCACCAGCCCAAGGCCGACCGGCACACCGGCCGCCACCACATCGAACAGCGTCCAGGTATGGATGCCGCGCTTGAGCGAGAACAGTGTCATGGCAAGGATGACACCGAGCAGCCCACCATGGAACGACATGCCGCCCTGCCAGACGGCAAAGATGTCGAGCGGGTGCGCGATGTAGCGCGGCAGGTCGTAGAACAGCACGTAACCGGTACGCCCGCCGAGCACCACGCCGATCGCTGCCCAGACAATGAAATCGTCGAGGTCCTCGGGCTTCATCGGCAGCTTGCCGTCCGGCCACAGCGCAGAATTGGTGACCAAACGCTTGGCGTACCACCAGGCAAAGAGGATGCCGACGATGTAGCCGACGCCATACCAATGCACTGCCAGCGGTCCGATACGGACGATGACCGGATCGATATTGGGGAAGGGCAGGGAGGCCAGCGGCAGCAGGAAATATTCGCTCAAACTGGGTCTCCCGATTGCGGTCGTCTATCGGGCGCGGACCATGCGGCAGGGTTTTGGCGGGGTCAAGGCAGGCTTCGCTTGCATTCCGCGTCGCGCGCCACTACGTCAAAACCAGCAAGCGAGGATCTGCCATGTCGAACGGACCGAACCGCATTCTCGATGATTTCGCCAAGCTGATGACGGATGCAGCGGGGGCAGCCCAGGGCGTTCGGCGTGAGATGGAGACAGCCTTTCGCAGCCAGGCCGAGCGCCTGCTCAATTCGATGGATGTGGTGCAGCGCGAGGAGTTCGAGGCCACGCGCGAGATGGCCGTCAAGGCCAGGGAAGACAACATCCAACTCGCGGCGCGCGTCGAAGCGCTCGAGGCGAAGCTCGCCGAATTGACCGGACAGGCCGCACCGGCGGCTGCGGCGAAGCCCAGATCAAAAAAATAATCGTAAACTTTTCCACAAAGCGCGATCCGAAAAATCGCTTTGCCGTGAATCGCTTACCGGCATTGCATGAATCTTTTTGACAGCGCCTTTCCACATGCGAATGACGCAGTGCGAAAAATTGGGCTGTTCACGCGACTCCCGATCAATAGACTGAATTTGTTGCATGATTCGGAGCAGGATCATGCGCCGGGCGGTGGGGTCCGGTTGGGGTCTTTGCGTTTGGAAAGCCCTGGCCGTCCGAGTTCTAGACAGATTGTTCGTCGTGTGTGCCCCGCGGAGCGTGTGGCGCTCCCCTGAACACAGGAAGCATTCATGGAACTCCTCGAACTCGAATTCTCCCGCGAAATCCACCCGGTGGATGTCATCGAGCAGGTGGCTCACAACAACGACTGGTCCTTCGAACGCGCCGGCGACGACGAGATTTCGATTTCGGTGGCCGGCAGTTGGACCGACTATCACGTCTCCTTCTCCTGGATGGAGGATTTCGAGGCGCTGCATCTGGCCTGCGCCTTCGACATCAAGGTGCCGGAGACGCGCGCGCTGGAGGTGATGCGGCTGTTGTCGCTCATCAACGAGCAGATGCTGTTCGGCCATTTCGACCTCTGGGAGCAGGAGGGCGCAATCATGTTTCGCCAGTCGCTGCTGCTTGCCGGCGGGGTCGAGCCTTCGAGCCAGCAGGTCGAGGTGCTGCTGTCCTCGGCGCTCGAGGCCTGCGAGTGCTATTTCCAGGCCTTCCAGTTCGTTGTCTGGTCGGGTACATCGGCCAAGGACGCGCTGTCCAGCGTGCTCTTTGAGACCCATGGAAACGCCTGAACCAGGCAGACACCAGCGATGAGTTCCAGCAGCGAGCGCAAGCCCGAGATCAGCTTTGCCGATTTCGACCGCGTCGACATCCGTGCCGGCACGATTATCGAGGCTGAGCCGTTTCCGGAGGCGCGCAAGCCGGCGTTCAAGCTGAAGATCGATTTCGGTCCGGCGATCGGGGTGAAGAAGTCTTCGGCGCAAATCACCAAATATTATACGCCGGAGACGCTGATCGGCCGGCAGGTCTTCGCGGTGGTCAATTTCCCGCCGCGCCAGATCGGCCCGTTCATGTCGGAAGTGCTGACGCTTGGCTTTCCGGATGAAGAGGGCGCCGTGGTGCTCGGCGCCATAGAGCGCAAGGTGCCGAACGGCGGACGCCTATTCTAAAAATTACCGAGCAGACTGCGAAGCGATGGCTGGTGGCCGAAACGCGCCGAGAATGGTCCCTACCGTTGCGGCTGAAAGCACGAGATGGAGGACGTCGAACGGCCAGGCCAGTCCGAAATGCATCAGCATAAGGTTCAAGAAGGAAGGCGACGCGCCATCCGCGGGAATCAGGATCAAGCCTACGGCGAGGCCCAGCCCATATTTGAGTATGGCAACTATTGCGAAAACGATGAACATTATGGCGAGGAAACGCAGACGATTGCCGTCGAGCGCACGCCAGCATCCGATTGGTTCAAACGATCCCGTCCAGAGAAAATCGCCGACAAAGAGATATGCCCAGGCAAGTATGAAACCGCCCACAAGCATGTTGAAGACTCCCCTCACCATCGCCCAAGACGCGACGTCCTCGGGGCTGAGCGGCAGGTCATGTGTGGCCAGCAGGCCGGCAACAAACAGTCTGTGCTCGCCGGCGACCGCAAAGCCGCAAAAAAGCTGGACGGCCGCGAGAAGCAACGCAGCCAGAAGAATCCGCCGGCCGAGATCAAAGCGCATGCCCGGGACAGCGAAGCGTTTGACATTTTCAATGCCGCGCCGAACAACGACACGGCCGCGCTCGGGCGCGTTTGCCATGCGGTCGAGAACGAACGCAAAGACCATCGCCGAGAACGGCGCGGCAACAATCGCGGAAAGCCAAGTCCTGGGGGCAAAGCCTGGCGATAAGAGCCAGGTAGGCACCTGCTCCGGATCGGCAAAAAGAATAAGGGCAAGCACCGCCAGACAGAGCGTCGTCAGAAAGCAGGGAAACCAGGCGGCCACGAAGAGCGACCAGGCATTCGCGCGGCAATAGCCGAACACCCTCGCAACGGTCTTGCTGATGCGCAAGACACGACGCTTCCGCGATACGGCAGGCAACTCGTCCAGCGTTGAAATCGGCGTCAACCCCGCAGCGAACTACTTACGCAGAATAATGCACCGCAAGGAACTGTCGCGCAAGCTCTCGCAAGGAGCGCGCTCGCGGGATCAAAGCTCGTCGGCGCGCGATCTCGCGGCGCATCTAAACAACTTCACGCGGAAGACTTGCCCAAAGGCATTGGCAAGTTATCGAAGTCCAGGATTTCCTGGTGGAAATGCACGAGTCGGCGGCGTCGAAGAGGCGATCCAATTGCCCCCGATCCGCACCGCCGGAGGGCTGACGCCGCCGGCTCTGTCAAGCAGCCAGCTTGCGCGGCATCCCCAGCGCTTCCTCGACCACGTCGAGGAACATCTCGGCGCAGGCCTTCCAACTGTAGCGCATGGCGCGCTGGCGTGCTTCCGCACGGTCGATGTGAAGCGCCTTGAGCGCGGCCTCGCCCAGATCCTCGGACACGGCCCCGCCGACGCCGTCGCCGACGATGTCGATCGGTCCCGTCACCGGGTAGGCGGCCACCGGCGTGCCACTGGCCAAAGCCTCGATGATGACGTTGCCGAATGTGTCGGTGCGGCTCGGGAAGACGAAGACGTCGGCCGATGCGTAGATTTCCGCCAGTTCGTCATTGGGGCGATGGCCGAGAAAATGCGCGTTCGGATAACGGGCCTTGAGCTTTGCCAGCTCCGGCCCTTCGCCGACGATCACCTTGCTGCCGGGAAGGTCGAGGTCGAGGAAGGCGGTAAGGTTCTTTTCGATCGCGACGCGGCCGACGCAAAGAAAGACGGGGCGTGAAAAGCTCGTGTCCTTGCGCTTGTCCGGCCGGAAATGATCGATGTCGACGCCCCGCGTCCAGGGTCTCAGCTTGTTGAAGCCACGCGCGGCAAGGTCGTCCGCCAGCGACTGCGTGGCGACAAGCGTGCCCTGTCCGGAATTGTGGAAGTCGCGCAGCCAGTTGTAGGCCCAGCTCTCAGGCACCGGGAGGCGGGCGCTGAGATATTCGGGAAAGCGCGTGTGGTAGCTGGTGGTGAAGGGACGCCCTGTCTTGCGGCAATAGCGGCGCGCCATGATGCCTAGGGGGCCTTCGGTGACGATGTGGACATGGTCGGCCTTGCGCTGATCGATCAGGCGCGCGACGTGGCGGGGGGTTGTCAACGCGAGCCGAATGTCCGGATAGGTCGGCAGCGGCAAGGTGCGGAAGATGTTCGGCGTCAGGAAATCGACCTGGACGTCGAGGGATTTCAGCGTCTCGGTCAGCCGCTCCAGCGTGTGGACCACGCCGTTGACCTGCGGCCGCCATGCATCGGTGACCATCAGGATGCGCATGGCGATCCTTTGGAAAGGCTTTTGAGCGCGCCCGCGCGGTAGCGGAACGGCAACCAGGCGGCAGCTCGCGCTTCGCTCCAGTGCACCCTTCCAGGCACGACGGGATCAAAGCGAGGCGGCAGGCTCGAATCGATAAAGGTCGCACGCTTCATGGGCGCTCTTGATCATGATTTCATGACGGGCGCATGAACCCTGTCTTTGCCCGATTCAGGCGGGAACCTTGATCACCGCGCGCAAGCCGCCAAGCGGGCTGTCCTCGAGCGTGATGTCACCGCCATGGCTGCGGGCGATGTCGCGGGCAATCGAAAGGCCGAGGCCCGTGCCGCTGGCATCGAGGTTGCGCGCCTCGTCGAGCCGCAAGAACGGCTTGAACACCTCTTCCCGCTTGTCGGGCGCGATGCCCGGACCGTCGTCGTCGATGGTGACGGTCAGCGAGCCGCGGCCGTGGTTGGCATGGACCTCGACGGTCTTGGCATAGCGGAAGGCGTTGCCGATGACGTTGGACAGCAGCCTGGCAAAGGCATTCGGCCGCACGTGCACGGCCGGATCGCCGATCAAGGTGGTGGACAGCTTGGCCTTGCGCAACTGCGCTTCTTCGCCCAGCTTCTGGAAATAGATCTCAAGATCGAAGCGGCCGGTATCCTCAGTAGCCTCGCCGCGGGCAAAGGCAAGGTAGCCCTCCAGCATCGACTGCATGTCGTCGATGTCCTGGTTGAGCGCAGCCTTGGTCTCGGCCTTGCCGCCCGCCAGCGCCAGCTGCAGCTTGAAACGGGTGAGGATGGTCCTGAGGTCGTGGCTGACGCCGGTCAGCATGGCGGTGCGTTGTTCGATCTGGCGCTCGATGCGCTCGCGCATCTGGATGAAGGCGAAGCCGGCGCGGCGCACTTCCTCCGCGCCGCGCGGGCGGAAATCGCGCGGCATCGGCCTGCCTTTGCCGAAGCTTTCGGCGGCTTCGGCAAGGGTGAGTATCGGCCTGATCTGGTTGCGCAGGAAGGGGATGGCGATCATCAAAAGCACCAGCGAGGTGCCGACCATCCAGATCAGGAAGATATGGGTGTTGGAGGCATAGGCCTGGCTGCGGCGCACGAAGACGCGCAAGACCTTGCCTTCGAGCTGGACGCGCACCTCGACGATATTGGAATTGCCGACGGTGTCGATCCAGAAGGGGCGGTTGATCTGTCTGGTGATCTCTGACGACAACGCCTCGTCGAGGATCGAGAAGAACGGTTTCGGTCCGGGCGGCGGCAGCGGATCGGGCGGCAGCAGATCCACCTTCAGCTGCATGCGGTCCTGGGCGATGCGGATGATGTTGGCGTAGTCGGCGTCGTGCGGATAGGTCTCCATCATGTCGATGATGGCGGCGATATCGCGGACGGTGGCCTGCGACAGACGCTGGGTGACCGTCTGCCAATGCCGCTCCATGAACACGAAGGCGACGACCGACTGCAGGAGGATCATCGGCGCGATGACGATGATGAGCGAGCGCGCATAAAGCCGCTTCGGCATATAGAGCGCGACCAGGCGCCAGAACCGGTTCCAGGCGCGCGGCATCGCCTTCAGCGTCCGCATCGCGAAATCGCCGGGACCGCCTCCTTTCGGATGTTCCAGTTGCGTGGTCGCCATTCGCCCTTCCGCTCGTCGATGGCCGTTCAGCAAAAGGCCGTCGAGAGGATGTTATTCCACGCTGAGCCGATACCCAATACCGCGCACGGTCTGCAGCCACACCGGATTGGACGGATCGCGCTCGATCTTTCGGCGCAGTCGGTTGATCTGGACATCGATAGTACGCTCGCCGACGTCCGATTCGTCGCCGACGAGCTCGTGCCGCGGGATGGTTTCGCCGGCACGCGCGGCGAAGATCGCCAGGATCTCCTGCTCGCGGTCGGTCAGCTTCAGCGCCTCGCCGCCACGCTTCAGTTCGCGCTTGGCGATCTGGAACGTGTAAGGGCCGAAGACGAGCTGCTCGACCTTCGGCGTCGCCGCCGGCCCGCCGCGGCGCAGAATGTTGTTGATACGCAGGATCAGCTCGCGCGGGTCGAAGGGCTTCGGCAGATAGTCGTCGGCGCCGGCTTCCAGCCCGGTGATGCGACTGTCGGTTTCCGACAGCGCCGTCAGCATCAGGATCGGCACGTTCTTCTCTGCCCGCAGCGCCTTGGTGAGGTCGACGCCGGTTTCACCAGGCATCATGACGTCGAGCACGAGCAGGTCGAAGTCGAGGCCCGCGAGCTTGCGCCGGGCCTCGCCTGAATTTCCGGCGACCGTGACGCGAAAGCCATTCTCGGACAGGTATTGCTTGAGCAGATTGCGGATGCGGGTATCGTCATCGACCACCAGCAGATGCGGCGCATCATCGCCGGGCGCCGCCGGATGATCAACCTTCTCAGTGGTCTCCATTTTTCTTCCCCGATGTTTGCGCAGGCACAATGTTGATCTGCGCTCTTAGTTCCGGATTGACCATCGCCTCCAGGAATCTTTCGATCGAGGTGCGTTCGGTGGTCCCAGAATCCTCCAATGCAGCACGGATGCGGCGCGACTGTGGCCGCGCCAGCGCCAGCGCCAGCGCGCGGCCCTTGGCGGTCGGATAGAGTTCGCGCTGACGGCGGTCGCGCGGGCCCTGCAACTGGACGATATGGTCGGTGTCGATCAACTGCTTCAACACCCGCGCGAGGCTCTGCTTGGTGATCTTCAGCACGTCGAGCAGCTCGGCGACCGTCAGCCCGGGCCTGCGGTTGACGAAATGCAGCACGCGGTGATGGGCGCGGCCGAAGCCGTAATCGGCGAGGATCTGGTCCGGATCGGAGGTGAAGTCGCGATAAGCGAAGAAAAACAATTCGATGATGGCAAAGTCGATGCCGTCCTCGTCGGTGATCGCCGTTCTGATCGGTTTTCCGGCTGCGGGGCTTCGATCCGTCATCATTTCTCCATGCGAAGGCGGGATTATGTCAGCACTGTTGACGTAATTTCCCCGGCAATGATAATTTTTGACAAGCTTTTCGGCGGATTGCGAACAAAAAAGGCAAGCGAAAGCGGTTTTTCCGGAACTTCCTGAGTTTGCCATGGATTGAATATCCGCCTAGGTTTCCAAGCACCGGCCGGCGTTTCGGACCTGTGGCGCGGCTGACGCGAAACGCTATATGACACAACGATTTGCGGGCGCCCGCCCGCGGGAGGTTTCCATGGCATCTGTTCCCTTCGATCAACTGGAAGGCTTCATCTGGATGAACGGCGAGTTCGTCAAATGGGCCGACGCCAAGATCCACGTGCTGACCCACGGCCTGCACTATGCCAGCGCCGTCTTCGAAGGCGAGCGCGCCTATGGCGGCCAGATCTTCAAACTGACCGAGCACAACGAGCGCCTGCATGAATCGGCGCGCCTGCTCGGCTTCAAGATTCCCTATTCGGTCGCCGAGATCGACGAGGCCTGCCGCACGCTGCTAAAGAAGCAGGGTTTCCAGGACGCCTATGTGCGCCCGATCGCCTGGCGCGGCAGCGAGCAGATGGGCGTCTCGGCGCAGAACAACCGCATCAACTGCGCCATCGCCATATGGCAATGGCCGAGCTATTTCGACCCGGCGCAGAAGCTGAAGGGCATTCGTCTCGACATCGCCGAATGGCGCCGCCCAGACCCGCGCACCGAGCCGTCCAAATCCAAGGCCGCCGGCCTCTACATGATCTGCACGCTCTCCAAGCACGCCGCCGAGGCCAAGGGCTATGCCGACGCCATGATGCTCGACTGGCGCGGCCAGGTGGCGGAAGCCACCGGCGCCAACATCTTCTTCGTCAAGGACGGCAAGATCCACACGCCGACGCCCGACTGCTTCCTCGACGGCATCACCCGCCGCACCGTGATCGGCCTGGCCAAGGATCGAGGTCTCGAGGTGATCGAGCGCGCCATAATGCCTGAAGAGCTCGAAGGCTTCGAGCAGTGCTTCCTCACCGGCACGGCCGCGGAAGTCACTCCGGTTTCGGAGATCGGCCCGTACCGATTCGAGGTTGGCGAGATCGCCAAGACGTTGATGAACGACTATTCTGCTGCAGTGCAACCAAAGCACGCCATCGCCGCAGAATAGCGATAGTCACAGCTTTTTTATGCAGCAGGGGCGGTTTTCGGGCCGCCCCTTTTATTTAAGCGCTCGCGCATTTGACTTTCGAACAATTCGGCGTCTCATGATGGCGTCGGCCCGAGGAGGCTGGCGGCTATGGAGGGACTAGGTACATGGATACGAACACACTCGTTGCGATCGTTATTCAGGTGATCACGGGTGTCATCGGCGGTCAGGCAGTCGGCGCGGCGCTGAAACAGGCGGCAATGGGCCAACTTCCCAAGATCCTCGGCGGCGCTATCGGCGGCGTCGGCGGCGCGGCCATTCTCGGCAGCCTGCTCGGCGGCGGCACGGTCGATCCGGCGGCGGCCGCGGCAGCAGCGGGCGGACTGGGCAGCGCGCTGAACGTGCCTAACATCGTCGGCGGCGCCGGTGGCGGCGCCATCCTGACCGCCATCATCGGCGCGGTCATGGGCGCGATGAAGAAATAGGCCTATATTTTTTTCGGGCTTCGCCATGGGCGGCTACGGCCGCCCATTTCTTTTCAAGCATTTGCTGGCGGCTACGGCCGCCCATTTCTTTTTCGAGGATCATTCGCTCCGGCCGGATGGTGGACGCCGCTCGCTCACCTGTCTACATCTGGGCGACACTTCGAAAGGAAAGCCGTGGGGAAAGGAAAGCCATGGGTCAGCTCAATGCCGGCATCGTGCCGGTCACGCCCTTCCAGCAGAACTGCGCCATCCTGTTCGACATGGACGACAGGAACGGCGTCGTCGTCGATCCCGGCGGCGATGTCGACAAGATACTGGCGGTGCTCAAGGACAATGCGATCACGGCGGGAGCGATCTGGATCACCCACGGCCATATCGATCATGCGGGCGGCGCGATGGAACTGAAAGATGCGCTCGGCATCGACATCATCGGCCCGCATGAGGCCGATCGACCGCTGCTTGCCAACCTCGAGAACCAGGCCAGGCGTTTCGGGCTCACGGATCCCGTACGCAATTGCGTGCCGGACCGGTTTCTCATCGAAGGCGAGACGGTTTCATTCGGCGAGCATGTGTTCGAGGTGCTGCATTGCCCGGGTCACGCGCCGGGTCATGTCGTCTACTACAACCGCGCGGCCAAGTTCACCCATGTCGGCGACGTGCTGTTCCGCGGCTCGATCGGCCGCACCGATCTGCCGGGCGGCGATCACGCCGCGCTGATCGCCTCGATAAAGAACAAGCTCCTGCCGCTCGGCGACGATGTCGGCTTCATCTGCGGCCACGGTCCGGGCGGCCGTTTCGGCGAGGAGCGGCGGACCAATCCGTTTTTGGTCTGACCTGCATCCAAAAGAAAAGCGCCACCGAGAGGCGGCGCTTCGCTTGGGGCAGGGAACCCTAAGCTTTGTCAGTTGGCGACGCAGAAATGCTGCTCGCCGTCATTGCCGGTGAAGGTGCCGGTACGCGAGTTGAAGCTGCGGTAGCGGTCCGAGCAGTACTCGTACCAGTCGCGGGTCCACGGCTCGGCATAGCGGTCGGCATAGACGACACGCGGCTGCGCGTAATACCGGCGAACGGGCCGGTCGACATAATAGCCGTCATCATAGGCTGGATCGTAGTACCTCGGCCCGGGGTTGCTGAGCGCACTGCCAATCAGCGCACCTGCCGCAAGGCCGACCACGCCGGCGGCGAGAGCGTCACCATGGCCACCGTGACGATGATGGCGCCAGCGCCAGTCGTCGGCATTGGCGGCCGAGAAGGTGGCCAGCGTCGTCGCGGCGATGCCCGCAGTCAGAATGGCGGTCTTGAGAATTCGGTTCATTTTCGGTCTCCTTCGCGCCGGCCCGCGTATTTTTCAGGGGATGCGGATCGGCTTTAGCAAAGATTGATAGAAGACCGTGGCTGAACGGAGGCTGAACGGAATTGGGCGAACGATTTCGCGGCTCGAACAAAAATTCCGAGCTCTGCGGGAGCGTCCCGCCTGCTCAGCCTCCGTCGGATCTGTCGTGAGCCGGCTTAGCCGATAGACAGATTGACGGCCTTCGGACCCTTGCCGCGCTTGTCCGGCTCGGTGTCGAATGTCACTTTCTGCCCATCCTCAAGACCGGGAAGGCCCGACGCCTGCACGGCCGAAATATGGACGAAGACATCCTTCGCGCCATCGTCGGGCGTGATGAAGCCGAAGCCCTTGGCATGGTTGAAGAATTTGACGGTGCCGGTCTGCGGCATGGGAAGCTCCTTTGATCCCATCATGTCAGTCTCGGGCCGGCAAACTGCCCGAGAGGAAATTTGTCCTTTATTTTAGCGCTATCGGCAAGAGAAAGTTTTCGCCTGCCAATCCAGCATTTGCCGGACAAAAAAGGGCGCAACGGTCCCGTCGCGCCCTCGAAAACTCAAGCTTCTTGCGAAGCCAATTCATGATCCTGCCGCGCCATTCATCAGCGGAAGACAGGCAGCGTTGCCCGCTCAGGCCGCGCGCAGGTTGACCGCCTTCGGGCCTTTGCCCATGCGGTCCGGCTCGACGTCGAAGGTAACCTTTTGACCATCGACGAGCGTGCGCAGGCCGGAGGCCTCGATCGCGGAAATGTGGACGAACACGTCCTTGGCGCCGCCGTCAGGCGTGATGAAGCCGAAGCCTTTGGTGGCGTTGAAGAACTTTACGGTGCCGGTCTGGGCCATGGGGGAAACTCCTTCACCCGTATCAGTCTCGTGGGCTCGCCCGCTGTCTCGTGTCTGGGCTAGTCCCGGTGCTTGGTTCGGCAGTCATGCATTCGCGCATGGTCAAGGCCCCCGCCGAAAAACGGAGCCGTCAGAGATTCACACTATCGGGGAAAGGTCGTTCCAAAACGTGCCGCTCTCCGGGTCGTAAATGCCCGAACCCGAAATTTATTACACGGAAATGTGATGGTTGCAAGACGGCGCCGCGGGCGGCCCTCAGCGCGCCCGACGCAGGGGCATCGATAGACCCGGCGCCATGACTGGTCATCGGCCAGAAAGGAGCCAGGCATGGGCCAGCGAGAAAGCCAGTCGGCAATAAAGCGCGTCACGTCGAAACGGACTCAAGCGACGCGCTTTAAGTCTTTGTTTTGATGCATGTCGTTTTCCCAAAACCGCTGCGCACTTTTGGGCGACATGCATTGGATCTTCCGCCCATGCAATCCACAAGCCGGGGTTGCGTTCGATGCCGAAATGTCGAGGATTGCGCGAGTTGGCGCGGTTGCGCCGGAACGAGGACCGGGGAGGGACCCATGCGATTTCTAGCGGCAATCGTTTCGCTGCAGGGCTTTGTCGCCCTGCTTATGTCGGCATTGCTGGCGGCCTGCACCGTCGTGGTCGATGAAGGGCCGCGTCCACGCCCGCCAAGGCCACATCCGCAACTCTGCACCATGCAATATGAACCGGTCTGCGCACGGCGCGGCGGCGACCGCCAAACCTTCGCCAACGCCTGCCAGGCAGAGACGGCCGGGTATCGCATCGTGCGCGATGGTCCTTGCCGGGATGGCGGCGGCGGGGGCGGCGAGCAGACCTTCTGCACGCGCGAATACGCGCCGGTCTGCGCCAGGCGCCATGGCGCGGTGCGCACCTTCCCGAACGCATGCGAGGCCCGCGCGGCGGACTATCGCGTCATCGGCGACGGGCCTTGCTAGCGCGGCCTGGTTTGCGCTGCGTGTCGAGGCAATCCGCCGTAGCGCCAGTCCACACACTTGCATCTCCCGTCCGCTTGGCTTAGGTCCGGCGGGCGGACAAATACGGCAGGTTTCCCATTAACAGAGATCAGAGAAGAGCGGCAAACGCGGGCGGCAAGCCAGGATCGGCGAGCCCGCTCGATCCCTATGTGCAGCGCGCGCTGCAACTGCACCAGGCGGGGCGCCGCCAGGAAGCGGAGTCGCTTTACCGGCAGGTGCTGGGGCAGCAGCCGAACCATGCCGCTGCACTTCATTTCCTTGGCCTTCTCTTGCATCAGACCGGCCGCAGCGAGGAAGGGCTCGACCTCATCGAGCAGTCGGTGACGCTGCAGTCCAGGAATGCCGATTTCCTCAACAATATGGGCACGGTCATGCGCGATCTCGGTCGCGTCGCCGCCGCCGCCGATTTCTTCCGCGGCGCGGTGGAGATCCGGCCGGACCAGCTAGCCGCGCGCGACAATCTCGGCTCGTCGCTGAAGCAGCTCGGCCAGTTCGAGGGCGCCGAGGAGATCTATCGCGGCACTATCGGCCGCAACCCCTTCCATGTCCGCGCGCGCATCGGCCTTGCCGAAACGCTGCAGGAAGCCGGGCGGCTGGACGAGGCGATTGCCCTCTTCCGCGAGTCGCTGTCGATCCGGCCCAAGGACGCGGAGCTGCTCTACGGGCTCGGCGTCGCCATGATGGAGAAGGGCAAGCTCACTGATGCCGCCGATCTTGCCCGCCAGGCGGTGGCGATCGCTCCCGCCATGGCGAAAGCCTGGCTTTTGCTGACACAGGTCAAGCGCCAGTCCGAGCGCGACCCGGAGCTTGCCGGCATGGAGGCCGAGCACGCCAAGGCGCCGCGAGAGAGCCTTGCGCGCATGCAGCTTTCCTTCGGCCTCGGCAAGGCCAATGACGATCTGAAGGACTATGGCCGCGCCTTCGACTATTTCGCCGAGGGCAATTCGATTCGCCGCAAGGGCATCGACTACGATCCGGTGAGGACGCGCGACGAGTTCGAGGCGATGAAGGCGGTCTTCGACAAGGCCTTCTTCGAAAAGCACCGGACGAGCAACATTTCCGACGACACGCCGATCTTCGTCGTCGGCATGCCGCGCTCCGGCACGACGCTGGTCGAGCAGATCATCGCCAGCCATCCCCAGGTTTTTGGCGCGGGCGAGCTCAGCATCCTGAAGACGGCGGTCGGCAAGCAGTTTCCGATGAGCATGCCGGGCGGCTTTCCCTGGGGGATCGCCGACATTCCGGACAAGGCCTTCGCCGAGGCGGGGCAGGCTTATCTCGACATGCTGCATACCCGCTATCCGGGCTTCCGCCATGTCACCGACAAGATGCCGGGCAACTTCCTTCTGGTCGGCTTCCTCCACATGATGCTGCCGAAGGCGAAGATTGTGCATTGCGCGCGAGACGCGGCGGCCACGTGCCTGTCGATCTTCAAGGTGCATTTCCGCGGCGACAGCCACCGCTATGGCTACGACCTCGGCGAGCTCGCCGATTTCCATAACCTCTACACGGACATCATGGCGCATTGGCACAAAGTGCTGCCCGGCGTCGTGCACGATGTGCGCTATGAGGATTTCGTCGCCGACCAGGAGGGGCAGACAAGGGCGCTGATGGCGCAACTCGGCCTGCCCTGGGACGACAAGGTGCTGTCGTTCCACGAGACCGACCGGCCGGTGCGCACGGCGTCCGCCGCGCAGGTGCGCCAGCCGATGTATCAGGGCTCGGTCGATCTGTGGAAGCGCTATGGCGATCGGCTGAAGCCGCTGCTCGATCGCCTCGCCTGAGGCGCCGCGCCTACAGCTCTATGAACGGCTGGAAGCCGCCGAAGATCATGCGCTTGCCGTCGAACGGCATTGTCGGCCAATCGGCTTTCAACCGCTCGTCGGCCATGATCTTGGCCATGACGGCGTCGCGGCTTTGCCTGTTTTCATAGACGACCCAGGCGAAGACGACGACTTCGTCATCCTTGGCCTGGACGGCGCGCGGGAACGAGGTGATCTCGCCATAGGGCACGTCGTCGCCGATGCATTCGACATAGGCGAGCGCGCCGTACTCCTTCCAGATAGCGCCGGCCTGTGTGGCCATTTTCTTGTAGGCGTCGAGATTTACCTTCGGCACGGCGAGCACGAAGCCATCGACATAGGACATGGTGAACTCCTTGGTTGGGTGCGGCTCTCCCTTCTCCCCTTGTGGGAGAAGGTGGATCGGCGCGCAGCGCCGAGACGGATGAGGGGTGTTCCAGCTTGGCGCTGCTTACCCCTCACCCGGATTGCCAGCCGAATTGCGAAGGGCAATTCGGGGCAATCCGACCTCTCCCACAGGGGGAGAGGTAGACGGGCTCACTTCACCGGTGCGTTCATCGCCCAGGCGACGCCGAAGGGATCCTTCACCTGACCCCAGCGATCGCCCCAGAACATCACCTGGAGCGGCGTGACGATCTCGCAGCCGGCGTCCACCGCACGCTTCCACCAGGCATCGATGTCGTCGCTGCCGAGATGGAGCTGCAGCGTGTAGCCCTGCGCCGGCTGATGCGGATGGCCGTGTTCGGGATAGGCGTCGCCCAGCATCAGCGTCGAGCCGTTGACATAGAGATGGACATGCATGGTGCGGCCTTTGTCATCCGGCGGATAGGCAAAGACTTCCTCCGCCCCGAAAGCCTTCTTGTAGAACTCGGCCGCCTTGATGGCGCCGTCGACCTGCAAATAGGGGGTCAATCCGCCAAGCACTTTGGCGCGGGGTGGGGTCTGGTCGGTCATTTTGCGTGTTCCTCTTCACGGATTGATTTTGGCGTTGCGGTCAAAAGACGGACGAGGCGACGGCAATCCTACACGGTCGCAGAAATTTTTTAGAGAGCCGGGCCCGGACAGGCCGGGCAACCGGCGAGCTTGGATAGTGATCGCATTTGTTGGTAGGCCTTCAAATGACCTTGGTCGAGAAGGTGGCGGTGCGGCGGCTATTCCGTGTGTCGTAAATTTCCGGAAAGCCGATGTCCTTGCGCAGTTCGGCCGGCAGCGAAAGCAGGATGCGCTCGCTGCGATAGCGGGCACGCGCCGCCGCATATTGGGTGGCGATGCGGCCGATGGATGACAGTATCGACATGATGAACTCTCCCTGGTTGATGCCGGCATCATCGTGTCGGCATCCCAAGGACGAGGGATGCTGCGGCCATCCGACAGAGCGCCTGAATTTTTTGTGCGCACGGAAAGCCGGCCCGTAAGAGGCCGGCCTTTGCAGTGCTCTCAGCGCTCCGTTTCGGCGACCGAGCGGAAGAACTCCTGCGGATTGTCGACTTCGACCAGGCGCCGCTTTTCGATCAGCCAGAAACGGTTGCCGATCGCGCGGATGAAGGAGCGGTCGTGGGAGGCGAGCAGGCAGCTCGCCTGATGCTTCAGCAACTCGTCCTCCAGCGCTTCCTGGCCGTCGATGTCGAGATGGTTGGTAGGCTCGTCGAGCAGATAGAAGTTGGGGTTGATGAGCCGCAGGACCAGCATCACCAGCCTCGACCTCTGCCCGCCCGACAATGCGCCGATTTTTCTCTCCTGCATCTCGATGGCGACGCCGGCGCCGGCCAACAAAGAACGGGCGCGTTGCTCGCCGACCTCGAAGCGGCGAGAGACCATCGCCAGCGGCGTGTCGTCGCCAGTGATGCCCGACAGCGCCTGGTCACTGTAGCCGAGCACCGTCGACGGCGTCACCTTGATGTTCTGCGCGGTCCCAGGCTCGGTGATAGCGTTGCGGACCATGTCGATGAAGCGCGACTTGCCGACGCCGTTGCGGCCGAGCAGCACGATACGGTCGCCCTGGCAGATGTGGCGCTTGCCGGTCCTGAACAGCAGCGTGCCGTCGGGCGTTTCGACCGCGGCGTCCTCCAGCGTGATCAGCACCTTGGCGTGGGTGCCGCGATTGGCCAGCCTGATCGCGCCGGCCGAGCGTTCGCGATGCGCTTGCACCGCCGCATCTTCCAGCCGTTCGGCCCGCTCCCTGAGCTGCTTGGTCTTCACCGTCAGCAGGTCGCTGCCGGAGTTGATGCCGATGTTGTTGAGCTTGGCGGCCTGTCGGCGCAACTGCTGGGCGATTTTCATGTCGCGCTCGAACTTGCGCGCCGTCGAGGCATCGGCCTCATCGAGCGCCTGCCTGGCGCGCGAATAAGGCAGCGAGAACACCGGCGATTCTTCCGGGCGCAGGAACAGCGTGCGGTTGGTGGTGGCGTCGAGAAAGGCGCGGTCGTGGCTGGCGACGATCACCGGCACCTCGCGCGGCAGCGCGTTGAGCCATGTCTCGAGTTGGCCGATCTTGGCAAGGTCGAGATGGTTGGTCGGCTCGTCGAGCAGGAGCACGTCCGGATCGGTGACCCAGACGCGGGCGATCAGCGCCAGCCGCTGCCAGCCGCCGCTCAACGCCCGCATCGGCCGGCCGCGCATGTCCTCGGGTACGTCGAGCGAATCGAGAACCACGTCGACGCGCCAGAGCTCGCTGTCGCGCTGCTCGGGCGGCAAGGCATCGGCGACCAGCTGATGGAAGCCGCGGTCGAGCAGCGTATCGGGAACGGATTGCTCGACATGGCCAACGCGCAAGCCGCGCGACCTCGTGATGTCGCCGGCCGTGGCATCCAGCTCGCCGGCCAAGCATTTCAGCAAGGTGGATTTGCCGCGGCCGTTGGCTGCGACGATGCCCAGCCGGTCGCCGGCGCCGATGGTGAGGTCAAGGTTGGAGAAGAGCGGCGCACTCATGGTGACGCCGAGGGATTTGAGGCTGATCAGGGCCATGTCGATTTCTCTGGTCTTGCCGGAGCCCGGCTCAATGCACTTTGACGGTGCGCCGGCAGGCCGTCAGGCCAAGCTCAGCAGCACCACGAAGGGCAGACCAAAAATCGAAGCGGGGAAATTCCCGGACCGTCCTGGTCAGCCCTGCAAGCAAGCTCGCAGGGCACAGACAGGGCCGCGCTGACGGTGGTGATCGATAGACACGCAGCCCTCCTTCAGGTGTTCGAGTATGCGAAGCGATTACACCAAAGGCGAGGGTGAGGGCAAGTGGACCGCACTTTCCTTCTCCCACAAGGGGAGAAGGAAAAGGCGCTACTGCCCCGGCCGTCCCGTCTTGCCAGGCCGGCGCTTTTGACGGCGCTCGTCGCCTGGATCTTCGTAGGAGCCGATGCCGGAGCGCTGACGGACGATCGGTTTGTCGTCCTTCGCGCCCCGTTCGGTCCCAGCCCCCGAGATTGGCTGCGGCTTCGCAGGCACTTTTCCCCCGACCGGCTTTTCCGTCCGCCGCACCGTCATTTCGTCGAGCGAGTTCTTCCGGAACAAAGGCTTGGTGCGATCGCCCGGGACGCCGAAGTCGGAGCCATGCGCCTCCTGCGCGCTCTGCTTCTTGAACAGCGAGCGCGACACCGCGCCTGCCGGGGTCGGCATGTCGGTGCCGGGACCCATGTCGTCGATTGACGGCTTGGCGAAGAGCGGCTTTTTGGCCGGCACCGCTCCATCAGCGCCCATCTCGTCGAGATGCGGCTTGCGGAAGAGGTTGGGCCGGGCAGCCTTGGCCGCCTCTTCGGCGGCGCGTGCTTCGTCGAGCCTGCGGAAACGGTCCTGTTCCTCGGCCGTACGGTGTCTGGCCACGCCCTTGTTGTGCTTGCCCTTTTCGCGGCCTGATGCAGGACTTTGGCTTTCCACCTCGCGCGCCAGCGGGTCGTCGGAGATGGCAAGCTCCATCTCGCGCAGCCGCTTGATCTCGTCGCGGATGCGGGCCGCCTTCTCGAAGTCGAGATTGGCGGCGGCATCGCGCATCTGCTTGTCCAGCGCCTCGAGATGGGTCTTGAGGTTGTTGCCGATCATGGCGCCGGCGTCGTCGGTGAACTGCGAGATGTCGGCGCGCACGTGATCCTTCTCGTAGACCGAATCCAGAATGTCGGCGATGCGCGACTTGACCGATTCCGGCGTGATGCCGTTGGCCGCGTTCCACTCCATCTGCTTCTCGCGGCGGCGGTTGGTTTCCGCCATAGCCCGTTCCATCGAGCCGGTGATCTGGTCGGCGTAGAGAATGACCTTGCCGTCGACGTTGCGGGCGGCGCGGCCGATGGTCTGGATCAGCGAGGTTTCCGAGCGCAAAAAACCTTCCTTGTCGGCGTCGAGGATGGCGACGAAGCCGCACTCCGGAATGTCGAGACCTTCGCGCAAAAGGTTGATACCGACCAGCACATCGAAGGCGCCGAGGCGCAGGTCGCGCAGGATCTCGATGCGCTCCAGCGTGTCGATGTCGGAATGCATGTAGCGGACGCGGATACCGTTCTCATGCAGGTATTCGGTCAGGTCCTCGGCCATGCGCTTGGTCAGCACCGTGACCAGTGTGCGGTAGCCCAGCCTGGTCGTGTCACGGATCTCGCCGACGACATCGTCGACCTGGCTCTTGGCCGGGCGCACCTCGACCGGCGGGTCGATGAGGCCGGTCGGGCGGATGACCTGCTCGGCGAAGACGCCGCCGGACTGCTCCAGCTCCCAGCCGCCGGGCGTCGCCGAGACGGCGACCGACAGCGGACGCATAGCGTCCCATTCCTCGAAGCGCAGGGGCCGGTTGTCCATGCAGGAAGGCAAGCGGAAGCCATACTCGGCCAGCGTCGCCTTGCGGCGGAAGTCGCCGCGATACATGCCGCCGATCTGCGGCACGGTGACGTGGCTTTCGTCGATAAAGATCAGTGCGTTGTCCGGCACGTATTCGAACAGCGTCGGCGGCGGCTCACCCGGCTGGCGGCCGGTGAGATAGCGGGAATAGTTCTCGATGCCGGCGCAGGAGCCGGTCGCCTCGAGCATCTCCAGGTCGAAGCGGGTGCGCTGCTCCAGCCGCTGCGCCTCAAGCAGACGGCCAGCCTTTTCAAGCTCTTGCAGCCGCAGCTTGAGCTCTTCCTTGATCGACTTGATGGCCTGATTCAAGGTTGGGCGCGGCGTCACATAGTGCGAGTTGGCGTAGATCTTGACGCTCTTCAGCTCACCCGTCTTCTGGCCGGTCAGCGGATCGAACTCGGTGATCGCCTCGATCTCGTCGCCGAACAAGGAGATGCGCCAGGCGCGATCCTCGAGGTGGGCGGGGAAGATCTCGATGGTGTCGCCGCGCACGCGGAACGAGCCGCGCACGAAATTGATGTCCTGGCGCTTGTATTGCTGGGCGACGAGGTCGGCGAGCAGAGCGCGCTGGTCGAGGCGGTCGCCGACCTGCATCTGGAAGGTCATCGCCGTGTAGGTCTCGACCGAGCCGATACCGTAGATGCAGGAGACCGAAGCGACGATGATGACGTCGTCGCGTTCGAGCAGCGAACGCGTCGCCGAGTGGCGCATGCGGTCGATCTGCTCGTTGATCGAGGATTCCTTCTCGATATAGGTGTCGGTGCGCGGGACGTAGGCTTCCGGCTGGTAGTAGTCGTAGTAGGAGACGAAATACTCGACCGCGTTTTCCGGGAAGAATTTCTTGAACTCGGCATAGAGCTGCGCGGCCAGCGTCTTGTTTGGCGCCAGGATCAAAGCGGGGCGCTGCGTCTCCTCGATCACCTTGGCCATGGTGAAGGTCTTGCCCGAGCCGGTGACGCCGAGCAGAACCTGGGTGCGGTCGCTCTGGTCGACGCCCTCGACGAGGTCCTTGATGGCGGTCGGCTGGTCGCCGGCCGGCTCGAAATCCGACACCATCTTGATCGCGATGCCGCCTTCCGACTTTTCCGGCCGCGCGGGACGGTGCGGCGTCCAGAGTTGACCGTCCTTGTGCAGCGGGTTGCCGGATTCGATCAGCGCCGACAGCGCCGCCACCGTGGCGGTGACACCACTCGAAGAAACCGACTCGGCGTCCTCCAGGCTGATGTCGAGGCCGGCCACCGGGTTGAGGCCCGCGGCCGCGCGTTCCTTCGCCGACGCCGCGCCGCCCATCGAGGTGCCGCGCGCCGTACGCCCCGGCGCGGACGAGCGTTCAGGGATTTTCTTCGGCGCTTTTGTCTTCGGCTGCTTTTCCGCCTCGCGCTCGATCTGCCCGGCCCAATCGGAAATCGAACCGGTCAGCGGTGCGCCGGAGAACTCTCTCTGCGGCGCCTCAGCAAAGCCGCCGGGTTCGAGCGGCTCGGCAGCGTCGAGGAATTCGGTCAGCGGGCTGCGCCGTTTCGGCGCGCCCTCTTGCGCCGGCGAGGGCGTTTTCTTGTCGGTGCGTTTGGCCATGGCCCGAATATGGGAGGACTCGGCCGAAATGGAAAGAGCGGAGTGAAATGGCGGTCGCTGCCTGCGGACGCTGCTGACAGAAGGCTGTCAGGAGGGGCGACACAGCCCGCGCTAAAGGCCGCGGCAACAGGCTCAGTTAAACCACAGCGCGAAAGTCAAGAATCCGGCGCCGCCGAACTCGCGCTGGATCTGGTCGAAATCGTCGCTGGTGAGAATTTTCCCGCTTTCGAGATAAGGCGCGATGGCGGGGCCGGTGATCGACAGGACGAGGTCGAAAGGTTTCGGCTCGTCGAAGAAGCGCTTCATGTTGATGCCTTTGCCGGCGATGCGGAAATGCGGCAACAGCACACGGCCTTCGAGAAGGTCCTCGGCCACATCAAGCGTGGCCAGCCAGGCCTGCACCTGCTCCTCGCCGACCTCGAGGCCGGTGAGCGGATTGAGGCCCTTCTGCCGCGGTCCCGGCAGCCATTCGCGGTCGTTGTCGGTCTCGGCGCGGATCGCTTTCCAGTCCTCACGCGAAAGCCGGATCATCTCCAGAAGATGCCGGCGCGCGGCTTGCCGGCGCTCCGGCTCGACCACCGGCCAGTTGACGAGATGCACCAGCGAGATGAAGTCGGCCAAGCGCCATTCCGAGGAAAAGATGCTGCCGCTCATGCCGCCATCCGGCGGCACCAGCGCGTCCTGCAAGGGTAATTTCGCGCGCGGAAACAGCATGTGGAAGGAACCGTCGAACATGCTTCTGAAATCATGCGCCAGCCAGAAATCGGCCTGCGCCATCAGGAACTCGGCATAGCCCTGCAGCCAATAGCCGTCGGCGCGGTCGAAGCGGAAGGTAAGCTGCGGTGCGCCATCCCTCGTGTCGATGCCGCCGCGTGAGAGCGAGGCCATGATCGCGCCAATGCTTTCGTCCGGCGCGATGTTGCCATCCTCATTGAGATCGATGCCGGCATGGATGAGGTCGACCACCATGCCGATATCGGCATCGGCGGGCACCGAGCCGAGCGTGGCGGCGGATTTCTCCAGCCGGTCGCGGAAGGCGACCAGAATGGCGTGGAATTGTTCGTAGGTGAGCGGCTCGGGATCGGGATTATCCGGCACCGGCAGCCGCATCAGAGGCAGCATGAAGGATTGCGGGCTCTCGAAACCGTGGCGATGGAGGCCGCTGGCGAGGATTTCCAGCGCGGTGAAGAACTCGCCGGCGCCGGCGGCATAGGCCGATGCCGGATCCTTGGCCGCTTCTCCTTCCAAGGTCGACAGCGCCGTGTTCCGGTCAGTCACGCTCTTCGCCTCGAACATGGCCTTTGCCGCCTCGGGCATCTCCGCCCAGGCGGACGATACCGGCAGGAATGCAAACAAGGCGGCTGCAAAGATCGCTGTACGCATCATCATCGCCCTCCACTGCGTCAGTTCGCGAGCATACACGTATTTTGGCCCAAGGCGTCCTCCAGCCCGCGCCGGTCAGCAGGCTGCTTTCGGCTTCGTGGACGGCTTCAACCGGCCCGCGCGACGGTCTACACAGAGCCGACAAAGGGGCACCGCGTGTCGAACTATCCGCTCTCCTACAAATTGTCCTGGTTGCCGCGTTTCCTGAAACCGTCGCTTGGCGGCGACAGGAACGGTTTCGCGGCGCCGGCTGCGACGCTGATCGATCCGCCCCCGGCGCGGACGGTGCGGCTTGCCTTCATCGGCGACATTTCGGCGGTCGCCAATCGCACGGCGCCCGAATGCGACCCTGCGCTCGCGGCGCTGCTCGGCTCCGCCGATCTCGTGATCGGCAATTGCGAAAGCCCGATCGTCGCGCGGCCGAGCGCCGTGATGGGCACCCGACTCGGCACGCATCACGCCATGACCGAGCGTTTTTTGGCGGACGCGCTCGCGGCTGTCGGTATTGTCCGCGACAAGCTCGTGCTGTCACTCGCCAACAACCACATGCTCGACCAGGGTGTCGCCGGCTTCGACGAGACGGTCGTGGCGCTGAAGGGGCTCGGCATTCGCATCATCGGCACCGCGGCCGGCGGGCCGGTCCAGCATCATGCCGCCGGGCCGCTGACGATCGGCTTCGCGGCCTTCACGCTTTGGCGCAACGCCGGTGAAGCCGAATTTCGGGCGCTGGTGTCCATGCAGAGCGATCCAGCCGAATGGTTACGCGAGACGGGGACAGGCCTCGATCTCGTGTGCGCCGTGCCGCATTGGGATTGGGAATTCCGGCATTTTCCGAGGCCGGCGACGCTGGCGCTGGCGCGGCGACTGACTGGTCATGGCGTGCGGCTGATCGCCGGCCACCATGCCCACGTCGTCCAGCCGATCGATCGCATCGGAGACAGCCTCGTCGCTTATGGCTTGGGCGATTTCCTCGGCACGGCCTTTGCCAGGCAGCCATGGCCTGGGCGCATCGGCTCGATCCTTGTTGCCGATATCAGCACCGATGCGGCCACGCGCGGCATGGTTGCCGCCTATCGACTGCATTTCTTCATGCGCCTGGCCAAAGCCGGCCGTGAGCGGCTGGCGCCGGTAGAGGCGCTGGAAGGCGTCGCAAGACAGCGGGTTACGGCTCGCCTGGATGCGATTTTCCCGGGCCAAAAGGGCTGACCGGCGACTGCTGGCGACTTTGGCGCAAAAGCCGCTATCATGGGCTGCATCATAGCGGCGGCCGGGGGTGGCCATGGAAGCAGCGGATTTCATGCCGAGCGAAGCGGTGATCGCCGGCATCAGGCACAACATCGAGGCCTATGAGGCGAAGCGGGCGTCGGCCCGGAAACAGGTCCGCTGGCGGGTGCCGCTGTTTGTCGGCCTGGTAATCGTTTTCGTCGGGCTCGTCGCGTGGCTGTTCAACAGCGCCGCCGATCCCAACGAGCAGTGGTTCTCGACGCCGCATGTCTTCCTCTACCTTGGCGGCTTCATCGTTGCGGTGCTGCTCTATTTCCAGGCGCTGAGGCCGGCAACCCGGCTGCAGCAATCCTTCCGCGACTCGCTCTTGCCGATCATCTTCGGCTTCGTGCGCGATGTGCGCTACCAGCATGGGGTGCGGCCGAATTCCTTCGACAGGATGCCGCGCGAAATCGTCGGCGCTTTCAGCCGGCAGAGCTTCGACGACGTCATCTCGGGGCGCTACGAGGATTTTCCGTTCGAGCTTTACGAGGCGAAGCTCTGGGAAGGCTCGGGCAAAAGCGAGACGACGGCTTTCAAGGGCGTCATCGTCGCCTTCGAAACCATCGAGCCGTTCCCGGGCACGCTGGTTGCGGCGCGCAAGGCCGGCAAGGTCGTGCATTTCTTCCGCGGCATGTTCGTCAGCAAGATGCAGGAGCTGTCATCCGGCGTCGCCGAACTCGATGCCACCTACGAATTCCGCACCGACAATGCCGAGGCGGCGCAGCCGCTGGTTACCGGGCGGCTGGCGCAGGCGCTGACCTGGCTCGGCGAGACATGGCCCTACGACCAGGCCCGGGTGGCGCTGAGTGGCAGCGACGGTTTTCTCCTGATGCCGCGGTCGAAGAACTTCTTCGAGCTGCCGGATATTTCCGTGCCGATCGACTACAACATCCATGTCGCGCCGATGATCGCCGATCTCGGCGCGATGCTGGCGACGGCGGCGCTGGTACGCAAGATAGGGGCGAAGGACGAAGCGGCTGAGTAGCGGGCAACAGCTAGCAGTCGAAACCGTATTTGGCGCGCATGTAATCCGCCTCTTCCTTCGACATTTGCTTGAACATCACGCAGACGGTGAAGCTGCCGACCTGATGGCCGTCCCTGGTGTATCCCCAGTCGGAAATATCGTCCCTGGTGAATTCGATGTTCTGGCCGAAGACGACGTTGCGGACGAGTTCCGGCTCGTTCGCCAATATGCCGACAAAGCCGGTGGCGGTCCTCTTGAAGGGGATGACCCAGAAATGCTCCGTCACATTTCCGTCCACGACCATGACCTTCAACTTGAACTTGTCGGTTCCAGGCGGCGGAGAGTCGGACAAAGCCAGGAAGTCATCCAGGCTGGATCGTGCCTTTGCGATCGCCGCCGCCATATCGGCATCGTCCGGCGCCACCATCACCGTCTTGTCGTCGCCCTGATCGGCGTCTTGCGCTCGAACATGCAAGGGAACGAGCGCCAGGAGCAGACACAGTGCGGCTCGAACGGTCAAGGTCATGAAGCCCCCCAACTCCGGATAGGCCGCTATCTTCCCGCAACGCGCCGGCATTATCAATCGACGCCTTCAGAGTGGTCACGCTATCTGTCATGAGCGAATGATAGGTGGTGAGCAGAGCGACTTCGGCGTCGCGCGACCGGCGAAGCTTGGAGTGGAACTGGTTTGGAGGAACAGGACATGCGACTGAGACTTGCGGCTACGGTGCTCGCCACGATCCTGCTTTGCGCCGGGCTCGCCCGCGCCGAGGACCTGAAGGCCTTCAAGCTGACGATCGACGGCGTGACTGTCGACATCGATCCCGGTGAGGACGCGAATGTGAGCTTGCCTGGCGGCAAGATGGCGAAGGTGAGGCTCGACCGCAACGACTTCGCCACCTTCTCGGGCGGCACTTTTTCCTTCGTCCATCCGAGCAACATCTCCGTCACCAAGACCGACCTCGGCGACAGCATCACCCAATATCTGGCTGCCTCGGCCCTCGGCACCATCGTCGTGGTGCAGGAATACGGCAAGATGAACCCGGTGTCGCTCAATCAACTGATGCTGCAGGAGATGACGAAGGAATCGGTCCAGGCGGGCGGGACCCTGACGCAGGAGCCGACGACCCGCAAGCTTCCCGACGGCAGGGAATTGACCGGCGTCAAGGCCACTGTAAGGACGCGCGCCGACACGGCCGATTTCGAAATCGTCGGCTTCGGCCTTGCCGATCAGGGGCTGCTGTTCATCACGCGCATCGGCGACCAGGACGCGGCGACCGAGCAACCGATGATCGACAAGTTCTGGGAAACCCTGCAGATCAAACTTTAGAGGTGGACTTTTAGTTTTACGCAATTCCAGACGGAAAACCGCTTCACACTTTTCCGGGAATGCTCCTACAGCCCGCTTGGCACCAGTCCCGCCAACCAGTTTGCCGACCGCTTCGCCATGTCCACGGTCGCGTCAGCCGCGCGGCCGAGATCGGTCTTGACCACCGCATAACCGGCCTTGGTGCGGTAGAGCACGGCGCTACCGCCGTCGACCGCTGCCTCGAAGGCGACCGGTCGCGCGGCTTCCGTCTCGCTGGCCGTCACCGTCGCGCCGACCGGGACGCTCGGGCGATGGCTGAGCTCGGGCGGCAATGGCGCGATGGTTCCGACGACGCGGTTCGGCGGCTTCAGGGCCGGCCTCGAGGCTTTCGCGGCGAGCTCCGAGGTCGATGCCGAACCCTTGGCGCGGCAGATACCCGAGACCAGCGGATAGTTGAAGTTGCGCTGATGCAGCATCTGGCTCTTCATCGCCGCCTCGCAGTCGGCGATCGTCGCCCATTTGGCGGGCGTCTCGCCGATATATTCGCAGAGCTTGGCGTCGCAGTCGCAGCCGACGATGGTCATGGCGACAAGGGCGGTCTTGATCACGGTCTTGTCCCTTCGAATTCGTTCCCAAGCTGATCAATCGCCGGGGAACAAGGCGGGATTTGGCCGCGATTGTGAATTGCGCATGACTGCGGTTGCGGAAGGTTGCTTGGCTTGCGACTGTGGCCGGAAAGCATCAGTCGCCGGAGAGATGTGTTGAAGCGGCAGCCCAAAAGACAGTCGGCGCTGGGATTTCTCCCAGCGCCTCCCTGTCAGATCAGGAACCAGTCGCGGCAGCAACTTCCGTAAAGTCGTCGCGCCAAGCCGGCCTTGATTTTGACGGTCCTGCCAGTCGCCACCCGAGGGGCAGCGCCCGTTCCGGACCACGCCGATCTCCACCCTTGCGGGCTTCGCCCAGCGTACCATCGAAGGTTTTAACCGGCCTTCATGGCAGCATCGGTCCGCCGTCGGCGTTCGCACGCTTTCCGCGGCCCCGCCGACATCCGTCCCTCTAACAGGCGAACCTGCTCTCGTTCCGGCTCGTGCGGGCCTCAGGAAATCCGCCTTGCGCTTTGCCTTTCGGCGGGGCGTTCGGTAGCCGCCTGAGATGGGTTCAATGTACGCCGGGTAAGGGCTTTGCGGAATACACGCGGACCTGTGGATAGCGGGATTATCGGGGACCGACGCGACAAGTCCCTGAATTTGCGGCCCAAACCCCTTAGACAGCCTGCCCCGCATTTTCGTGGCTCCTTGGAGGATGGAGCCCTTGCCCCGCCGACCGGCCCGCGTTTCAATGCCGGCAAAGGATGCGGGCATCTGCTCCAGGCTCTTTGGCGGATGTATGTCGCTATCCAAAACCGTCGCACGCTTTTGGGCGGCATGCCTCGGGGGAGGTCGGATTGAAGGTCGGGGTGGTTCTCAATCCGATTGCGGGAGGCGGCAAGCTGAAGCGTCATTGGCCCGAGGTTGCCGCATCGCTCAAGAAGCATTTCGGTGAATTCGATCTGCGCGAGACGCAGACCAGCGGCGATGCCGAGCGGCTGGCGATCGACCTCGCCGCCGATGGCTGCGACCTGGTGATTGCCGCCGGCGGCGACGGCACGGCCAGCGAAGTGGCGGACGGGCTGCTGCAGGCAGAATTCGAGACCGGCCGGACGAGCGAACTTGGGCTGCTGCCCTGCGGCACCGGCATCGATTTCGCGCGAGGGCTGGGCCTGCCGGATGAAATCGAGCCGGCGCTGGCGCGATTAGCCCGTGCAAGTCCGCGCAAGATCGACGCCGGACGCATCTGCTACATCGACGACCACGGCGCGCTGGCCAGCCGTCACTTCATCAACATCGCCAGTCTCGGCCTGTCAGGCGCCACCGATCGCGCGGTCAATGCCGACAAGCGCAAGGGCCAGGTCTCGGTCAAGGCGCTGTTCTTCTGGCGCACGGTGCTGGAGTTCCTCCGCTACCGCTTCCAGGAGGTCAGGATCACCATAGACGACGGCGAGCCGATCGAGGCGCGCATGGCGCTGGTGGCGGTCGCCAACGGAAAGTCCTTCGGCGGCGGCATGATGATCGCGCCCGACGCCGAGCTCTCTGACGGTCAGTTCGACATCGTCATCGTGCGGGCGCAGAACAAGCTCGGGCTGATCCGGGACATTCGGCTGCTCTATGGCGGGCGCCACCGCAACCACCCGGCGATCACCATACTGCGCGGCCGCAAGGTGCTGGTGGAGCCGGTTGGCGATGTGGAGAAGAACGGCGCGCTGGTCGACATAGACGGCGAGTCGCCGGGTAGGATTCCAGCGACTTTCGAAATGCTGCCTGGCGCGCTGACGCTGCGATGTTGAATCAACTGCCTCAGGGGTTGATTCCGCAAGCGCTGTCAGACGATTGAAATGGCTGGGCAAAATTTTGCCGGTCATGTTTCAAGTTTGGCCGGGAAACCCGATGCGCGAAGCTCGGCTCCGACGGCATCCTCGAGCAGCTTGACGATCCGCGTCGACCAGGCATCGCCGCCATAGGCTTCCTTGCCTTGCTCGAAAATCGCGTTGACACGGGTTGCCAGATCGAGCGGCACGCCGAAATCCTTGCCCATGGCTAGCGCGAAGCCGAGGTCCTTCAGCGCCAGATCCATGGTGAAGCCGATGTCGTAGGAGCCGTTCAAGACGAGCTGACTTTCGGTCTCATGCACGAAGCTGTTGCCGGAGGAGGCGACGATTGCATGGTAGGCTTGGGCGAGGTCGAGTCCGCCTTGCTTGGCCAGCATCAGCGCCTCGCCGGCGGCGACCAGATGGATGAAGGCCAGCATGTTGGTGATGACCTTGATCACCGCCGCCGAACCGACCGGACCCATCAGGAACGATTTTGCGCACATCGCCTCGATGGCAGGGCGATGCCGTTCGTAGAGTGCGGCGTCGCCGCCGACCAGCGCGGTTATCTTTCCAACCGCGGCTAAATGCACGCCGCCGGTGACCGGGCATTCAAGCGTCTCGACGCCCTTCGCCAACGCCAGCGCCGACAGCCGCAAAATCTCGTCGCGGCCATTGGTCGACATCTCGATCCAGGTGCCGCCAGCGGCCAGGCCGTCAAGCAATCCGTCAGGGCCGGTCAGCACCGCCTCGCTTACCTTGGGCGAGGGCAGGCAGGTGATCGCATTGCCGACGCGGGCGGCGGCCTCGGCCGGGCTCCTGGCGGCTGTCGCGCCGAGCGCGACAAGCCGCTCGATCGGCGACGGGTCGCGGTCGAAGACGGTGACGGCAAAGCCGTTGCGCAGCAGGCTGGCGGCCAGGTTGCCGCCGAGATGGCCGAGCCCGATGAAGGCATAGGCGAGGCGCGCGCTCACGGCATCAGCGGCGTCTGCATCATCTGCAGATGCAATTCCTTGCCGCTGTAAGGATGCGCGTCGCAGACCTCTTCGTTGAGCTCGACCCCGAGACCGGGCTCCTTTGATGGGATGACGTTGCCGTCCTGCCATTCGATCTTCTTCTTGAGCAGCTGCGCGTGAAAACCGTCCCACTGCTTCAGCGATTCCAGGATGAGGAAGTTGGGCAGCGTCACCGCGAGCTGAATGTTGGCGGCGCCGACGATCGGCCCGCAATAGCAATGCGGCGCGACCTGGATGTGATATGCCTCGGCCATGGCGGCGATCTTCTTGGTCTCCAGTATGCCGCCGGAGCGGCCGAGGTCGGGCTGCAGGATGGTCGCGGCGCGGTTCTCGATGACGCGTGCGAATTCGGATTTCGTGGTCAGCCGCTCACCGGTGGCGATAGGGATCGAGGTGGCGCGGGCGACCTGCGCCATCACCTCCGGCATGTCAGGCGGCACCGGCTCCTCGAACCACAGCGGATCGTAGGGCTCGATGGCGCGGGCGAGCCGCAGCGCGCCCGAGGCGGTGAACTGGCCATGCGTGCCGAACAGGATGTCGGCCCTGGTGCCGACAGCCTCGCGGATCGCCTTGATCATGCGCGCCGAAAGATCGATGTCGATGAGGCGCGGCTGGTGGCCGTCATAGGCGGTGTAGGGGCCGGCCGGATCGAGCTTCACGGCGTTGAAGCCTTGCTCGACATATTCGAGCGCGCAGGCGGCGGCCATGTCGGGATCGTTGTAGACGTTCTGGCCGCGGGCATCTTCCGAATGGACGCTGCCGGTGTGCGGATAAAGGTAGGTATAGGAGCGCAGCGTCTCATGCACCTGGCCGCCGAGCAGCTTGTAGACCGGCTTGCCCGCCTCCTTGCCGATAATGTCCCAACAGGCCATTTCGAGCGCCGAGAAGCAGCCCATGCCGGAGACATCGGGTCGCTGGGTGAAGCCGGAGGAATAGACGCGGCGGAACAGGTTCTCGACATCGTGCGGATCGCGGCCGATCAAATAGCGCTCGGCCATGTCCTCGATCATCCTGGCCGTGACATGCGCAGAGAAGGTGGCGTTGTATGCCTCGCCGTAGCCCACCACGCCGCCGTCGGTGGTGAGCTTGACGAAGATGAAATACTTGCCGCCGATGCCGGGCGGCGGGTTGCCGACAACCCAGGTCTTGACGTCGGTGACTTTCATTTCTGATCCTCCAGAACCAGCTCGGCGCCTTTCCATCCGGTGAGGATCGAGGCGGCGTTGGTGTTGCCCGTGATGTTGTCGGGAAAGATCGACGCGTCGATGACGCGCAGGCCATCGAGGCCATGCACGCGCAGCCGCTGATCGACGACGGCGCGCGAGGCATCCGGCCCCATGCGGCAAGTCGAAACCGGGTGATAGACGGTGCCGGAGCGCTTCCTGAAATCCTGAATCAGATCGGCATCGGAAGTGATTGACGGACCAGGCAAAACCTCTTCCTCGATGATCTCGGCCATGGCCGGCATCGCGGCGATCTTGCGCACGAACTTCACCGCCGCCAGCATCTCGTCGACATCCGCGTTGGTGGAGTAGGCGTTCGCCGTGATCTTCGGATAATCGCGCGGATTGCTCGAACGGATCATGATCTCGCCGCGGCTCGAAGGGCGGCAATTGGAAAGGCCGATGGAAAAGCCCGGCCATGGGTCAGGCGTCAGGATCGGGCGCTCGCCGCTCCTCGGGATGACCGTCGAGAAGGCCTGGAAATAGAGCTGCATGTTCGGCCGCGCCATCGACGGGTCGGTGCGGAAGAAGCCACCGGCATTGTTCATCGACAGCGACAGCGGGCCCGAGCGCGCCAGGATGTATTGCATGCCGACGAGCAGCTTGCCCCACCATGGACGCAGGATCTGGTTGAGCGTCGGCAATTTGCCTCTGAAAGTGTAGTTGATGCCGACGTGGTCCTGCAGGTTCGCGCCGACATTGTCGTTGGCATGGACGACCGGGATGTCGAGGTTTCCGAGCAGCGCGGCTGGGCCGACACCGGAGAGCTGCAGCAACTGCGGCGAGTTGATCGAGCCGCCGGAGAGGATCACCTCGCGGCCCGCGCGGACGATCTTCCTTTCGCCGTTCTGCTCATATTCGACGCCGACGGCGCGCTTGCCCTCGAACAGGATTTTCGTCGCCAGCGCGTTGGTCTCGACGCGGACGTTGCCGCGCTTCATCGCCGGGCGCAGGAAGGCCCGCGCCGCGGACATGCGGCGGCCGTTCCGGGTGGTGATCTGGTAGACGCCGACACCTTCCTGGGTGGGGCCGTTGAAATCCGGATTGAACGGCAGCCCAGCCTGCTGCGCGGCCGCCAGGTAGCGCTTGGTCAGCGGGTGCACGGCGTTCGAGCAATCGGTGATGTGCAACGGACCGCCGACACCGCGCCACTGGTCGGCGCCGGCCTCATTGTCCTCCAGCGCCTTGAAGGCGGGCAGCAGCTCGTCATAGCTCCAGCCCGGATTGCCGGTGGCGGCCCAGGCGTCGAAATCCTCGCGCGCGCCCCGGATATAGACCATGGCGTTGATCGAGCTCGATCCGCCGAGCAATTTGCCGCGCGGCCAATGGTCGGCATTGCCGGCAAGGCCGGTATCGGGCTCCGCCTTGTAGTTCCAGTTGACGGCGGGATCGAAGAAGGTCTTGCCGTAGCCTAGCGGCATCTGGACATAGAAACGCCAGTCGGTCCCGCCGGCCTCCAGCACCAGGACCGAATAGCGGCCTGAGGCCGAGAGCCTTTCGGCGACAACCGAGCCGGCCGAGCCGGAGCCGACGATGATGAAGTCATAAGTCTGCATGATGCGCGGGCGGCTCCGAAATCCGGCGCCTACCCTAGACATTGCCGGCTCACCGCGTCGCCGGGGCTTCCGGCATGGCTTGTGAAAAAAGCGACCGCGCACTTCGTTGGGATTTCGACTTCCGGTCCGAAGCGACCGTTTACCACTTGGGAAAGCGTCCGGCCATCAATCGTCTGCAATGTTCTTGAAATCATAACGCATGATCGGGCGGGCTGGCGTCCTGCGAGCTACCACCGAAAAACCGGCGCGAGCGAAGGTAGAGGCGTACCCGCCACCGGAAGCACTCGGCGACACCTCGGCATCGAAAGGATAGGCCTCGAGAGCGGGAGCATTTGCGCGCCTTGCGATCTCCCGCGCCTCTGCGATCAGGTGGGACATGATGCCCTGCCTGCGACATCTTTTTCGCACGTAGAGGCAAGACAAAGCCCAGACCGGCGTATCGTCCACTCGCTTGAGCTGCCACAGTCGATCAAGCCAAGGCACGGCGTCTCGCGGTGTCACCCGGCACCACCCGACAGCAATACCGCCGTCAAAAGCAAGGACGCCCGGAGGCGGGCCATGCTCGACGGTTTGCCGAAAGGCTGCCTTGTTTTCTTCGCCAGGTCTCTTCCGGTAAGAACTGCCGATCCGCCCATACATGCACCAACAGCGATTGCAGACGGCGCTTTCGGAGAACAGGTCTTCAAGCGCAGGCCATAGATCGGGGGTTAGCGGACGAAAGGTGAGCTTCATCTTAGGTGCCTCCTCAATTCGCTGCGCGCAATGTAGCGCTGTGACCTCCGCTCTGTATCCTTTGGGGAATTTCGAGCCGTGCCTTCATCGGCTGGTGGCGCGTTGACGTGTCCGGACAGTGCCGGTACGGGATCAGCACAATCGATCTCGGAGGGATCCCTCTATGGTGCACTACGCGGAAGGCCCGCCGCTCGGCGATCTGACGCTGAGGACGCTCGCCATGCCGTCGGACGCCAATGCCGCCGGCGACATTTTTGGCGGCTGGGTGATGGCGCAGATGGACCTTGCCTGCGGCATCCGCGCGGCCGAGCGCGCCAAGGGCCGCGTGGTGACGGCGGCGGTGAAGGAGATGTCCTTCGCCAAGCCGATGAAGATCGGCGACACGCTCTGCATCTACACCCATGTCGAGCGCGTCGGCCGCACCTCGATGACGCTCAAGGTCGAGGCCTGGGCCCAGCGCTACCTCTCCGACCTGATGGAGAAGGTCACCCATGCCGATTTCGTCATGGTGGCGCTCGACGGCGAGGGCAAACCGAAGCCGGTTCCGGCCGAAGGCTGACGGAGGCGATTCTCCAATCCAGGGTCATTTGTAACATCGCCTGCGCGAGCAATGCGCTTCGCGACATCCTGTGGTTGCCTTCACGCCCAATTCTGCAGGCGCCGGAGGAAAGACAATGCGTCAACACATGCTGAACGGCTGGCTGGTGGCAGCCCTTGTCGCCCTGGTCTGCCTGCTCGGCATAACGGCCTATGCCGAGGTCAAAAAAGATCTTCCGCGCACCGCCCAATTGCATGGCAACGGGAGCGTTGAGACGCAGGGCGCGACGCGCGCGATTTGCAATCCAACGCCTTGTGGCAGCACCAGGTCAAAAGCCTGAATGGCTGTCTTTAAAACGCGGTCCTCGGCATCAGAGTCGAGCAGGCGTTAGGCTGACATCGCGTCCAATACGGAAAGATTCCAAGATATAGCTGGGCGCGCTTCTTCGGTGGCAAAGCCTTCCACCCAAGAAACTAAAATCCCTTGTGGTGCAAGGCTTTCAAGCCCGAGTGCCATCAAACTTTGCGCGGGCGGCCTTGACCCTTTCGGTATTCTTTCGCGCCCATTCGCCGAGCGCGCCGACCGGCACCAGCAGCTCGTGGCCGAGCTCGGTGAGCTCGTAATCGACCCGCGGCGGAATGGTCGGGAACACTTTCCGCGTGACGAAGCCGTCGCGCTCCAGACCGCGCAAGGTGGTGGTGAGCATCTTCTGCGAGATGCCGCCGACGGCCGCGCGCAATTCGTTGAAGCGCATCGCTCCGCCGCCCAGCTTGCCGACCACCAGAACGGTCCATTTGTCGCCGACCCGCTGCAGGATTTCCGACACGGCGCGGCAGTCCTCGGTGTTGTGCGGGTGCCTCAGTAACAAAAATGTTCCTCCTTGCGTGCGACTTTGTCAGTATCACATATAGCGCCGGTATCCAAACGATACCAGAAATCCCCCGCAAGGAGAGCCCAATGTCCAAACCCAAAATCGCCATCGTCGTCGGTTCGACGCGCGCCGCCCGCTTCGCCGACGTGCCGACGCAGTGGATCGCCAAGATCGCTAAGACGCATGCCGACATCGACGTCGAAGTCGTCGATCTGCGCGACTTCCCGCTGCCGTTCTTCGACGAAGTTGCCTCCTCCGCTTGGGCGCCGTCGCAGAACGAGGTGGCGCAGCGCTGGCAAAAGAAGGTCGCCGAGTTCGACGGCTTCATCTTCACCGCCGCCGAGTACAATCACGGCCCGACCGCCGTGCTGAAGAACGCGATCGACTACGCCGCCAATGAGTGGAACAAGAAGTCGGCCGGTTTCGTCGGCTACGGCAGCGTCGGCGGCTCGCGCGCCGTCGAACAGCTGCGGCTGCATGCCGTCGAGCTGCAGATGGCGCCGGTCAAGTCGGCCGTCCACATCGCCTGGGGCGATTTCCTTGCGGTTCGCCAGGGCGAAAAGAAGCTGGAAGACATCGAGCATCTGAACCAGGCGGCGGCCGCGCTCGTCAACGACGTCGCCTGGTGGGCGAAGGTGCTGAAGGCTGCTCGCGCTGCCGATGCGATTGACGCTGAAGCCAAGGCGGCTTGAGCCGTCGCGGGAGGATCATCCTCCCGAGATCATCCTCTCAAAGATCATTCCCAGGGGTGGCGCTTGCGCCGCCCCTTTTCAATTTGCGGAAGCGGCGGCCGCCTGCCTTGGCCTGATGATGCAGTCGGCAAGGCGCTCCCGCTCGTTCACCAAATGAGTTGTCGTTGGGCTCGGCTTTGCCGAGGTGATGGTCAAAGGCGAGCCGCAGCCTTCACGCGATCTTGCCGTCCACGATATGGATGCGGCGTTGCATGCGAGCGGCAATGTCCAGGTCATGCGTCACGGCGACCACCGCCTTGCCGCGCTCACGCACCAGGTTCTGCAGTATTTCGAACACCTGCTCGGAACTCTTGCTGTCTAGGCTTCCGGTCGGCTCGTCGGCGAGGATAAGCGGAGGGTCATTGGCGAGCGCGCGCGCCACCGCGACCCGCTGGCGCTGACCACCTGACAACTGATCTGGCCGTCGGTCGAGATACTCGCCCAGTCCAAGCGAGCCGAGCAGATCACCGGCGTGCTTGCGCATCTCGGCTCTGGCGAGCCGGCCTAGCTTACGCATCGGGATCTCGACGTTTTCGCGCGCCGTGAACTCCGGCAACAGAAAATGGAACTGGAACACGAAGCCCATCATTTCGAGCCGTGTTCTGGCGCGTTCCTTTTCGTCCATGGGGCCGCTGTCATGGCCGGTGACCGCAAGCCGACCTGAAGTCGGCCGGTCGAGAAGGCCGAGCAGGTAAAGCAGTGACGATTTCCCCGAGCCGGACGGACCGGTGATGGCAACGAATTCATTCTCGTCGATCCGAAGAGAAATGTCCTTGACGAGCGTCACCGGCACCGTCTCCGGTAGAATTCGGGTCAGCCTCTCGGTCTCGATCAGCGTGCTCATGTCGCGCCCCTGATGATGTCGACCGGGTTTTGCCTCGCCGCCCGCCGCGCCGGCAAAAAGCCGGCCACCGCCGCCGAGCCGACCGCGAAGACCGAGGCGATGATGTAGTGCAGCGCGCTCCAGGCGATCGGCAGATGGGTCATCTCCCGGCCGGCAGCGGCGATCTTGAAGCTCACCAGCGACAGCGCATAGACCAGAGCGAAGCCGAGCGCGCAGCCGAGCGCCGAGCCGCCGGCGCCGATCGCCACGCCTTCAAGCAGGAACAGCCGCCGCATATCCGCTTCCGGGAAGCCGAGCGACTTCATGATCGCGATGTCGCGCGTCTTCTCGTGGGTGATGGTGGAGATGATGTTGAAGATGCCGAAGCCTGCGACCAGCATGATGGCGCCGACCACGGTGTACATGATGATGTTGCGGATGACGAAGGCCTGCAGGATCGCTTCGTTGGCCTCTTGCCACGCTACGGCCTTGTAGCCGAGCTCGGCCTCGGCGCGGTGCGCCACCAGCGGTGCACGGTTCGGGTCGTCGAGCTTGATCCGGATCTCGTTGATGGCGTTCGGCCGCTCCGAAAGGATCTGCGCGTTTTTCAACAGAACGTAGGCCTCGCCCTCGTCACGCGCGGTCGTGCCGGTGTGGAACAAGCCCGTGATTTTGACGTTGCGCGTCTGCCCTTCCGACGACACCGCCGTGATCGTGTCGCCGAGCCCGGCGCCGAGCCGGCTCGCCATCGTGTCGCCTATCAGCACGTTGTTTCCGCCTGCGGCCAGCGCCGCAAAGTTGCCCGCGACGAAATCATCCACGATCGGCGACACGCCGCGCTCGCGCTCTGGTTCGACGCCGATGATGGCGGCGCCCACTTCGCGGCTTGAATAGCGGATCACGCCCTGCGTCTTGAGGCTGACAGCGAACCGTCCAGGCATCCAGCTTTCGAGCCATGCGATCGCTTCGGTCGGATTGATGATGCCCCGGCGGTCGTCACGCGGCCTCAGACCCGATATGGCGACAGCATTGAATAGGTCCTCGACGGGCTGGCGGCGAGCCGTGCGCTGCTCGTCGGTTATGTCGACATGCGGCATGGTGTCGACGAGCTGCCTGACGAAATCGTCCTGTCCGCCTTGCATCAGCGCCGCCATGGCGACCGAGAAGCCGACGCCGACCGCCACTCCGATCAACGCCACCAGCGTCTGTCGGCCGCGGCCGGCGATATGGGTGACGGCGATGTCGAGGATCAGCGGCATCTCGCCTCACATGCCTTTCTCGGTGGCCTTCACGCGCGTGCCGTCTTTGAGGTCGGCTGGGTAAGGCGAGACGATGCGATCCTGCTCGCCGATGCCGGACAGCACCTCGATGCCCTTCACGCCACGAATACCGGCGCGGATCTCGCGCTTGTATGCCCTGTCGCCTTCGACCACGGCGACATCGTTTCCCTGAACCGCGGCGGAGGGAACCAGCAGCGCGTTCCTGGCCACGCGGGTGACGATGTTGACATCGGTCGACATGCCGATCCTGAGCGGCGTGTCGTCCGGCAGGCGGAAGTATACCCGATATGTCTTCGCCACCGGATCGCCCTTGGGCGTGATCCGGTCGACGACCGCTTCCAGGTTCCGGCCGGGGAACGCGTCGGCCCTCAGCAGCGTCCGCTGGCCGACCTCGACGCGCGGAATATCCTCTTCGTTGACCTCAGCGACCGCGAGCAGCGGCCGCGGTTCGCCGATCCAGAACAGTATGGTGCCGAGTTCAGCGACCTCGCCGACCTCGCCGTCCTCCCTCAGCACGACGCCCGGGCTCGGCGCGCGCAATATATAAGTTTCGAGGCGCGCTTTCTGCGCGGCGATCAGCGCCTCGATCTGAGACAGCTCGCTGCGCGCCTGATCGAGCGCCTGCTGGCTCGCAGCGTTTTTCTCCGCGAGCACCGTCTGGCGCTGGAATTCCTGTTCGGCCAGAGCCCGCCGCGCCTCGAGCTCACCGAGCGCGGCCTTGACCTCGCTATCGTCGAGCCGGGCAAGCACGTCGCCGCGCTCGACCCGCGAATCCTCGCAGTCGCACCGCTCGACAATTCTCTCGCGGACCACGGGCGCCACCTTTGCCCAGGTCTTCGGCTCTACCGAGCCGCTGGCGTAGACGATCTCCGCCGCGTCGCCGCGCCTGGCCGTCACCACCGAGACGGGCGTCGGCTGCAGCAGATACCAAGTCGCGGCGGTCGCAGCCGCCGAAGCCACGACAATGCCTGCAATCCAGCGTCTAAAGCGCATCGAGCGCTCCTCTTTCAAGGGCGGGACCTATAGCATTAGACCGACCGTCGGTCTATTATATTTGAAAACGTATTGACAGGGCCGGCGTTCCTGCCTGTCGATCACGCTTTCAGTAACGTCCGAGGGAACCGAATTGGCCAGAGTGATAAAGTCGCCGGAAGTACGCTCTGCCGAGCTTCTCGACTGTGCCCAGCGACTGTTCTTCCAGCGCGGTTACGACGACACGACGGTCAACGACATCATACGCGAGGCCGGCCTGTCGAAGGGGGCGTTCTATCACTACTTCGCCTCGAAGGAGGCACTGCTGGAAGCGCTCGCGGCGCGGATCGCGCGCGAGAGCCTCGCCGAACTCGAGCCTATGTTGGAAGATCCTTCACTCGATGCCATCGGCCGCCTCAACGCGCTTTTTTCCGGATCGCAGCGGCTCAACGTCGAGTTGGCCCCGCAGCTTCGGAAAACTTTCGCCGTGGTCTTTCGCCCGGAAAACGTCGTGCTCTTCCACAGGATCGACGAGACCGCCAGGGAGCTCGCCTTGCCGATGATCGCAAACCTCCTGAGGAAGGGGAGCGAGGAGGGCGCCTTCAAGGTGCCCGATCCGATTGCCTTCGCCGACATGCTCCTGCAGATCAGGCTGATCTTCCGGGACGTGATGCACCGTGCGCTGCGCCAGGCCGAAGGGGGCGACCTCGAGGAAGCCGCGCACCTGCTCGAGGAGCGGCTGCGGATCTACGGCATCGCGGTTGACCGCCTGCTCAAGCTGCCCGATGGGACGATCGAAGCAGTTGAGCCTGGTTTCGCCCGAGCATTCCTGGGGGCGCAGTCATGAGTGCCGGCGCGCAGAGCGGTTCAGGAAGACCGCGTGGACGCGTGATCGGCCGCAACCAATCGCTCAAGGGCTTCGCGCTGCTGCCGCTTTTGTGTCCCGACATGCAGAGGGCGAGCCTGTCCGAAGTTTTCGAACTGGCGGCGAGTGGCCAACTGCGGGTGACAATCGGCGGCCGCTTTGCGCTCGATCAGGCCGGCGAAGCTCACCGCCTGATCGAGGAGCGCCGCTCGACCGGCAAGGTTGTGTTGCTGCCCTAGAGCGTTTCACCGTTTCACGGAAACGGCGAACCGCTCTATCTCTTTGTTTTGACGCAATTCCGAACGGAAAACCGTTACGCACTTTTCCTGGAATTGCCCTAGCGCGGTCTATCGCCTCGCGATCGGGCGGTGACCGTCGGGCAGGCGGGTGGCGATCAGCTTGTCGATGCGGCGGCCGTCGAGGTCGACCACCTCGAAGCGCCAGCCTTGCGCGTCGACGCATTCGCCGGTTGTGGGCAGGTGGTGCAGATGCGACAGCACATAGCCGGCCACAGTCTCATAGTCGCGGTTCTCGGGCAGGTCGATGCCCAGCACTTCGGCCATCTCGTCGGCCTGCATATAGCCGGCGAGCAGCCATGAGCCGTCCTCGCGCTTGACGGCGTTCTCTTCCTCGCCGGCCTCGAGATCCGAGCGGAAGACGCCGGTGATCGCTTCCAAAATGTCGGCCGGCGTGACGATGCCTTCGAAATGGCCGTATTCGTCATGGACGAGCGCCATCGGCACGTCCGATTCCTTCAGTTTCGCCAGCACGTCGAGCGCATCGGCCTGATCATGCACGATTGGTGCTTCGCGCACGTGCTGGCGCGGTTCCAGCACCCTGCCGCCGAGGATCGCCGCCAGCACGTCGCGCGTCTGGACGACGCCGATCATGGCGTCGACATTGCCGTCGCCGGCGGGCAGCCGCGAATGCTGGGTCTCCATCAAGAGCCGTCTGATGGCTGCCTCGTCGGATTGCAGGTTGATCCAGTCGACCTCGGTGCGCGGCGTCATCACCGCGCGCACGGCACGATCGCCGAGGCGCATGACGCCAGCGATCATGCGCCGTTCGTCGGATTCGATCGTGCCGTGATGCTCGGCCTCGGCGACCAGCATCTTGATCTCCTCGTCGGTCACCTTCTCTTCCGCCTCGCCGTGCTGGCCGAGCAGCCACAGAACAGCGCGGCCGGAAAGATCGAGCAGGAAGACGAGCGGCGCCGAGACGGTTGCGAGGATGGTCATGGCGGGCGCCGCCCTTACGGCGACGCGCTCCGGATCCCTCAGCGCGATCTGCTTCGGCACGAGTTCGCCGACGATCAGCGAGGCGTAGGTGATGAGCGCGACGACGATGCCGACGCCGATGGGGTCGGCAATGGTCTCGCGGATACCGGTCGAGACCAAATATTGCGCCAATCGCTCGCCCAGCGTAGCGCCGGAAAAGGCGCCGGACAGCACGCCGACCAGGGTGATGCCGATCTGCACCGACGACAGGAACTTACCGGGGTTGGAGCCCAGCGCCAGCGCGCGGCCGGCACCCCTGACGTTGCGGTCGATCATCGCCTTGAGGCGGGCAGGCCGCGACGAGACGATGGCGAGCTCCGACATGGCCAGAAGGCCGTTCACCAGGATGAGGACGGCCACGACGGCGATTTCAACATAAAGCATGGGCGGTCAATAGCATTGCCGCAGTGCATTCGAAAATAGTCCGCCATTATTTTTGAAGCATGACAATTTCGGACCATGACAGGCGGATTGTTCAGGCGGCATCCCAAGGTGGTGTCGAAAAATGTTCGACGAGCGCGTCGATGACGACCCGCGCCTTTGGCGTCAGCGCTCGCGTCACCGGCCAGACGGCGTGCACGACGATGTTTTCGACCAGACAGTCGGACAGGACTATTTCGAGCTCGCCGCGCGCCAGGCTCTCAGCCGCCAGCCAGGTCGGCAGAAAGGCGATGCCGCAGCCGGCAAGGGCGGCATCGAGCATCGGTTCGCCGTGGCCAAGGACAAGCCTGGCCTTGGGGACGAAAGTCGTCAGATGGCCGTCGGTGCTCCTGATGGTCCAGGGACGAACGACGCCCTCGCGCCCATAGCCGATGACGCTGTGGCGGACGAGGTCGTCGATGGACCGCGGCCTGCCATATTTTTCGAGATATACGGGAGCGGCACATATTGCCGAGCGTTGGGCGTAGATGCGGCGCGCCGCCAGCGACAGGCTGTCGTCGAGATCGCCCATGCGGACGGCAAGGTCGATGCCTTCCTCGATCAGGTCGACGCGCCGGTCGTTGAAGGAAATCTCGATCGCCATTTCCGGGAACCTGCTGGAGATGCCGAACAGCACGGGGCGACGCATCTGCGGCCGAAGGCAAGCGGCACGTCGACGCGGAGCCTGCCCGAAGGAATCTGCCGACGTGAGGCAAGCAGCGCCTGCCCGGCCTCGATTTCCGCCAGGGCCCGCACGCAGGCTTCGTAGTAGCTGGTGCCTTCGCTGGTGGGGCTAAGGCTGCGGGTGGTGCGGTTGAGCAGGCGAACGCCGAGCCGCTGCTCCAGCTGCGCGACCGACTTGCCGATCGCAGACTTGGTCACATGCAGCCGTTCACCGGCACCGGTGAAGCTGCCGGCTTCGACAGCATGTACGAATGCGACGATGCCTTGCAGGTCAATCGAATCCACGGCGCAACCTTTGTAGACTTCTTCTCTTCAATTCGTTGCCAAATGTCCCTCATTTCGGCATTTTTTTCCATAGTCGGATCGCATAAATGTCTGGCGTGGCTATCAATCGAGGCGCGCGACGTATGAGCACCGACGGCAACAGGTCCTGGCAGATGACGGGGTTCGGCCTGCCAAAATTGAACCCGGTGAGAGACAGGATGCCTGAGCCAGGCCCGCACGAGCTTCTCGTGCGCACGAAAGCCGTCTCGCTGAACTACAAGGACAAGTTGATCGTTGATGGCATGCTGATCCCCGATCTTTCCTTCCCTTTTGTGCCGACTTCCGATGCCGTGGGCGAGGTCGTTGCTGTCGGCAGCGCGGTCAGCCGGTTCCAGGTCGGGCAGCGCGTGCTCGGCCAGGTGATCGCCGACTGGCCGGACGGCGATGCGCCGCCGGTGCTCCATAAGCACACGCTGGGCTCCTCGGTTTCGGGCATGCTTTCCGAGCATGTCGTCTTCTGCGAGGACGCCGCCGTGCTCGCGCCGCCATCGCTCAGCGATATCGAGGCGGCGACGCTGCCGATCGCGGCGCTGACGGCCTGGTTCGCGATGGCCGAAGCGACGAGGCCTGTGCCGGGCCAGACCATCCTGATCCAGGGCACGGGCGGTGTCTCGCTGTTTGCGCTGCAGTTCGCCGCGGCGTTCGGCCTGCGCGCCATCGTCACCTCGAGCAGCGACGAAAAGCTCGAGCGCGCCAAGGATCTCGGCGCCTGGCAGGTGATCAACTATCGCACGCAGCCGGCCTGGGACGAGGCAGCCCGCGACCTGACGGACGGGCTGGGCGTGAACCACATCCTGGAAATGGTCGGCGGCGACAATGCGCGGCAGTCGCTCAACGCGCTTGCCGCCGACGGCCGGCTGTCGATCATCGGCCTGCTCGGCGCGACTGAGATCAGCTTTCCGGTCCTGCCGTTCATGCGCAACCGCATCGTCGTGCAAGGCATCTCCATCGGCCATCGCCGCAGTTTCGAGCGCATGAACCGGGCGATCGAAGCGCTCGGCATCAAGCCGGTCATCGAGAAGGTCTATGGCTTCAATGACGTGCCGCAGGCGTTCGGGCATTTGGAGAAGGGGCCGTTCGGCAAGATCGTCATCACCGCGACCTGATCCGCACCGGCGTCACCTCCTCACGGCAGCATCTTCAATACGCCGATCATCGCCATGCCGTCGGTGAAATAAGGATCGCCGCCGCCATTCCTGCCGCTTTTCGTGGCGCCGATCCCCGGTATCTCGGTGGTCGCGGTCAGCAGGCCGGCCGCGCTGAGGTCGCCGATCAGGAAGTTGCGCTCGGCGTCGATGTCGGGGCCGATATGGTGGGTGATGGCGCCGGTGTCGTGGCTGAGGCCGACGCCGCGGTCGAAGCTCGCGGCGCCCAGCCAGAGCGGGCGGCCGTCATCGCCGACCGTGTTTGTCTGCCAGAAGCGGACATGGTGGCGCCGGTCGGCGCTGTCGCCGACCGGCTTTTCGAAGGCGAAGTCCTGGGCGCGGCCTTCGAACAGCAAGCGGCTCATCGGGGCATCGGGATAGGGACGGGAAAACAAGACACTTTCGCCGATATCGATCGCGGTCCTCAGCGTGACGGCGTCGGCCGTGTCCCAGCCGGCGACGGCAAAGGCATGGACGACCTCCTTTTCGGTGCCGACAAGGCCGACATTGATCGGGTCGCCCGGAATGCCCTGCGGCGTGTGCGTCACCATCTCGAGGCGCTGCGTGCGGAAGCCGCGCTCCCGCCAGGTCCAGAATTCCGGCGCGGCGAGATAGGCGAATGCCAGATAGAAGGCGCAGAAAGCCGCCAGCCAGATCGCCGCGCGCCGCCTAACGCTTCGCTCACCCAAGAGAAACCACTCCTGAACGCGTTCGCGGCCACTCTATGCGGTGTCGCGTGGATTGGGCAGTAGGGTTGCGCCGCCTCAGCGGCAGGCGCGATATCCGCTCCTGCGGTTCTTGACGTCGAAGTGGAAGTGGTTGCGGTGGTCGTAATTGTAGCCCGGGCCGAGCACCGTGTTGAAATACTGGCAGCCGTCGGCGCGCACATTGTTCAAGAAGCCGCGGGTGCGGAAAGCGAACAGGCCAGGCTTGCGGACATCGATGTCGTCGCCATTGTTAAGCTCGATGCTCATGACATCGAGTGCGTTGCCTTTGCCGTGTTCCGACAGGACACCTTCGCCAGCGATGTTGCGGCAGGAGTAGCTCGAGCCTTGATGGATGGTCTTGACGCCGGAGAAATAGCGCCAGCGGGCGGCCGGCACCAGCTCGTTCCTGGTCCAGGCGGCGAAGGTCGCTGCCATGTTGCAGGTGAGCGTCGCTGCCGGCCTCATCTCGACGCTGCCAATGGCCGAAACCTTCACCGGAAAATCGATGCCGCACTGGCCTTCATGGATCGGCTGGATGTCCGTGTAGACGACACCCATGCGTTTCAGCTCATTGCGGCAGTCGATCTCGCTGGCCGGCATCTGCTCGACCGGCGACATCGGCTCATCCATGCGCGGATAAGCGACCGAGGTCATATAGGGATTGGACGGGACGAGCCGCTGCATGCCGGAATATTGCGGCGCCTCCGGCACGGCGGCGGTCTGGCCGCCGACATCGACGGCAGGCTGCAGCGAGAAGACATCGCCGGTGTTGCAGGCCGATACGGCCGCAATGGCGAGCCCCGTGGCCAGCCTCATGACAACAATGCGCGCACGGTTGTTCTGCCGCGCCATGGAAAGCGTGGCGCCAAATCTTCTGGCCATCGAAAGGCATCCTGTCCCCGGATGGCACAAGTCTAGTGAGGAAGAGTAAAGGAAAGATCAGCGCCGGTGTTCACGCCTAGGGCCGAATTGCGGCATTGTTCTTTATTTCCGCCTGAACATGATCTTATCCGGACCCGGGGGCAGGCTCACTGACAGAAAGTCCCGCCGTTGCGGCGCGGCTCGAGGTCGAAGTGGAAGTGCAGTGCATGGTCGGGGTCGCTGCCGGGGCCTAGCACGGTCTTGAACGGCCCACAGGCGGCTTTGCGCACCGTATTCAGGAACTTTCCGTCCTTTTCGGGCGGCGCGGGGCCGATGCCGATCGTCCTGCCGTCCGACAGGGTGAAGGAAGCGATGTCCAACGCGTTGCCGAAAGCGTGTTCCGACAGCTTGCCGCCGCCGTGGCGCGGGCGGCAGACATAGGCAGATGCCTGGTTGATCACCTTGAGATCGGCGCCGAATTCGGCCTTCACCGCCGGCCGGACGACATCCGCGGCAAAGCGCGCTGCAGCCTCGGCCATTCGGCAGTTGAGCTCGGTGCCGGAACCGATGCTGATCGATTTTCCAAGCGTTTTCAGGATGATGGGGTAGGGGATCGAGCAGCCGATCTTGGCATCGTGCTCAGCCTTGTGTTCCTCGAATTCGACGCCGAGTGCCTTCAGCCGCTCGCGACAGGCGGTTTCGCTTTCGGGCATCTTTTCGGCCGGAACCTCGGCCGACCGTGGATCGGCAGGGATTTTCTCCTCAGCAGGTTTCTCCGGCGGCAGCGGAGCCGCGGCAGGCGGCTCCGGTTCCAGTTCGGCCGGCTTTTCCGGGGGCGTGGGGGCGACAGCGGGCGGCTTACCCTCCGGTGCCGCGGTGTCGGGTCTTTGTGTCGGAATCGGCACCGCGGCCGGCGCCTCAGGTTCGCTTTCCATATCGATTGATGGCTCCGGGGCTGAAGGCTCTGGTCGCCCTCGCTTTCCCTGACGAGGCTTTTCTTGCTTGAAGCGGGCGGATGCGTCAGCGTCCTTTGGACCGGCAGCGTTTCGCTCTTCCATCGTTGCGGCGTCGTCCTTTTGCGCTTCCGCGGGACGGGGCTCTGGTACCGGAACATTGGCCGGCGAGGTCGGCTGGTCCTGCGTTTGCTGCTGCGTCTGCTTTGGTGCGATCTGCCGCTTGCCCCGCGATCTCACGCGGTGCTTACTCTTCGGCCTCAGTGGCTGATCGGCCCGCTGCGTCAACGGCTGCTCCATACGCGGTGTCAGCGGCTGCCTGTGACGATGCTTGGCATCGGCCGGCGTGATCAGCAAGGTCGCCGCCGCCAAGGGCAGCGCCAGTCTGCAAAATCCGGAAAAGCTCAGCATTGCCATCGGCCGGAAACGGCGCCGCCAAGGCAAAGTTGCCTTGGCGGCAGCAGCGTTGCGATCAAAATCGGTTACCGGGCCGTTACGCGCCGATCGCCTCCAGGCCGTCCTCCAGCCAGTCGGCGAGTTGCGGCAGGCCGAGCAGGTATTTGGCAGTGCGCTTGTTGGCGCGCTCGCGCGCCGCGGCCACCGCGTCGATCCATTCGGAAGCCTCGTAGTCGCCACGACCGATCCAGGCCAGCGCGACGAGCTCGGCCGCTTCATCGACATTGAGATCGTTGATCAGCTCACGGAATTCCTCCTCGGTGAGGTCTTCCGAGGCTTCTTCCACCAGGCCGTCGTGATGATGGCTGTCGTGCGTGTCGCCGTCGAACTCGACCTCATGCTCGGCGCCGTCGTCGTAATCCTCGTTGACGGCGGCACTCAGCGCCTTGGCCTTGAGGATAAACAGGCGCACCGTGTCCGGGTCGATCGAAAGCTCCCATTCCTGTTCGAGGCGCTGCTGCACTGGCCTTTCTCCGGGTGATGCGCTCGGCCGATGATAGCGGATTTGCGGCCCGCGTCACGTCCGTTCGCAAGGAACGGAAACGCGCCCGGACGTCCAAATAGTTTGGCTGCCGCCGGCTTTTCGGGATGAAACGGCACAGAGGCCGCGTTAATCTGCCATTGTCACGCTCACGGAGGCTTCGATGCGCAGACGTTTGCTTATCCAGATCATGGCTGTTGCTGCCCTGCCGCTGTTCGCGGCGCCCGCATTCGCCGCAGGTGAAGGCGGCAGTAGCGGCGGCCAGACAACCAGCCAATGCAAGAAGGGCCAGGTCTGGGACAAGAAGAAGAAGAAATGCGTAACGCCGCAATATGGCATGCTGGATGACGACAGCATCTACGAAGCTGGCCACGATCTGGCGATGGCCGGGCGCTATGACGAGGCGATCTCGGTGCTGACGCTCGCCGCCAACAAGCAGGATCCGCGCATCCTCAACTATCTCGGCTATTCGCATCGCCATTCCGGCCGCGTCACGGTCGGCCTCGGCTACTACGAGGAAGCGCTGCGCATCGACCCGAACTACACGCTGGTGCGCGAGTATCTCGGCGAGGCGCATCTGCAGATCGGCGATCTTGCCGGCGCGCAACAGCAGTTGATCGAGATCGAGAAGCGAACCGGCAAGGGCTCGCGCGAATACGGCATGTTGTCAGAGCAGATCGATCATTTCCTGAGGAGCTGACCACCGGCTTCTCAAAACCGGCTGCGAGCATTCGCAGCCGGTTTCTCGCTGCTGCCGCATTCACCGCCAGGCGATCAAGCGAAAGCAGTGATCATTTTGCCGAACTTCATTTTTGGGCGTGAAAATCGCGCGAAGATTGCTATATTCGGGGAAATTGTGGTGAGACGGTTCCGTTAGCCCGAGGCTGCCGGACCGTTTTCTTTTTGTACCCGTTGACAAGGCTGTTCCCGAAAAGCGGGGGTGGCGGCAGGAAAGGTCAGGCATCATGATCAAGGTTCCGATGACAGGCGAGGGGTTCGCGTCATTGAAGGAAGAGCTGCGCTGGCGCCAGCAGGAAGAGCGTCCACGCATCATCGAGGCGATCTCCGAAGCCCGCTCGCATGGCGACCTGTCTGAAAATGCCGAATACCACGCCGCCAAAGAGTCGCAGAGCCACAATGAGGGCCGCGTCAACGAGCTCGAGGACCTGATCGCTCGCGCCGAGGTGATCGACGTCTCGAAGCTGAGCGGCGACAAGGTGAAGTTCGGCGCGACCGTCGTTTTGGTCGACGAGGACACCGAAGAAAAGAAGACCTATCAGATCGTCGGCGACCAGGAGGCGGACGTGAAGTCCGGCCGTATCTCGATCTCCTCGCCGATCGCGCGCGCGCTGATCGGCAAGGAAGTTGGCGACGCCATCGAGGTCAACGCTCCGGGCGGCGCGCGGGGGTATGAGATCGTCCAGGTTCAGTTTATTTAGGCGCTTGAGCGCGGAATTTTCGCCTTCCAGCTACCCTTTCCAGCGGTTGCGCCGCCCCTCATCTGGCTGCCGCCATCTTCTCCCCGTGAACGGGGAGAAGGGACACTTTCATCGA
>NZ_JAVIJB010000037.1:0-67960 GCF_033977165.1 Mesorhizobium captivum | reverse complement strand
GCGTGACGAGAGGCAAAGTCGTGGTATTGTCGGAATCAGCCATGATCCGAGCTCCCTGAAGCTTGGTTGTGGTCAGGCTAGGCACGGTGCGCTAACACCGCGTCTAGCCGCACCCCGGACCCAACAAGGCCCAAGGGTATCATTGATACCTTTGGATCATAACGGAATGATCTAAAGGGATCAACATAAATTGGTATCAGCGGCACAAATGCGGGCGGCCCGAGCGTTGATCGGTCTCTCACAAGCGGAGCTTGCCCGTCGGGCCGGCGTCTCTATTCCAACCATAAAGCGCTGTGAGAGCGACAGTGAGCGTGCCGCCGTCGTGTCCGCTGAAACCCAAGACAAGATACGCGCTGTCCTTGAGGGCGAGGGCGTAGAATTCACCAACGGCAATCATCCGGGTGTCAGATTGCTGCGACCGTGATTGACCTCTGATCAGGCCGACCACACAAGCACTTCGTTTTGAACATCCACTGAGGTAAGACTGAGGGCCGCGGTACGCAGCTTTGCTCGATTTTGCTGAGGCTACCACGCCGCCGGTCGTGCGGCCATTTTTGTATAGGATCAGCGTGGACCTGCAAAGCAACGCGATCTTGATCGGAGGTGTCCGCTAGCTAGGTCCAGTTGCAGACACTGCCTCCGATCTGCTTCGCGCTTGCGCGTTTCAGACTTTCAGTCTGCTATGGGCCGTTTCCAGGTTGTCCGCTTCTCGCGGGGCGACGTCGGCAAATGACAATAACTCGACATGATCTGGAGGGGAGCAGCCGAGGACTTCCAACAGCGTGAGATATAGCTGACTCCGGGTTAAGCCTCTTGTCATGACGACATCAGCGCGTTTGCCATGCGCTCCAGGCCTCGATGCAACACAGGACGCGGACAGCCGTTGCCGCAACCGTCGAGAGCCTGCCCGAAACATTCGCACCCTGTTTCGCGGGCGCACTCCACCAGGAAGTAGGAAAATTCATCATGAGGAACGGCATTTCTGGATTTTCGAACAGACTCAGATCGAATCCGTATTTCCGGACAAAAATGCCCGGGTCGACCTCTGCGCCGCGCAGCATTCGCGGTATGTGAATTCCGACGCTGGCGCGTACCGAATATGTGACCGCCTCAGCTTGTGGCGGATCGGCATCGCTCGAGCCATGGTTCGAATACCCCAACTTTGACAGTACAAGTCGGCGGTTTGCCCTAATTCGTGGCGGCTCCGTCGCATCGGCGAGCAGCGCCGCCGGTCGGCGCTGCTGTTATCTCCTACCTTCCCAACCCAACAACTTTTAGCTGTGGGACTGGGCTTCGCCAGCGGCTTGCGCGGCGACTGCGGCCAGCAACAGCGCTGCGCTCCAGAACAAATGGACCTGCTTCCGCGCAAACCGGAACGATGGGACCGCAGAAGGGCTAGCACGGCCCCAGCGGACAGGCGCATCGCGCCTCGTCCGGAGCACTATTGCCAGAAGCCATCCGAAGTCACTGTATGTTGACGACGACGTAGCGCCCGCTTTGGGCCTGATAATACCTGCCGCCACAGTGCCACAGCACGGGGCCGTAGACGGTGGTCTTCACGCACGCGGCCGGAAGTCTGTTCACGTAGATACTCGTCCGGCGGATTGTTCGGCGAGTGGTACGCCTGGCAACGCCAGCGACGCTGCCGGGTGTGAGCGGACGACCTATTCGCGCCTGCGCGTCGCCGACGAAAGAGGGGAGCGGTACAACTTCGTCGATCAGTCCGCCAAAAATCATAGCGACGGCGATCGCAGCCGCACCACCAGCCAATCTCAAGCTAAGTCTTGTCATCGTTCATCCTCTCTAAAATACCTGCGGCAAGTGCTACTTGGCCGTCAGGATCGTTATCGGCGCCGCGACTGGCCCACGCGCGATGCACCGGAACCCCAGGTGCGAGATCGACGTGTCGACCGGTTGCGCCATGCGCGCCGCAGGGCGGTAGCGGCGGCAGTAGTTGGGTGCGCACAGATGCGAGCCGCCCTTGGTCACCATGCGCGGGATCTGGATGTCCGGCGTGAGAAGGTCGTAGCTCGCCTCGCGCGTGCCGCCGCGCGGGTTGGCAGCCATACAGCACGGGCTGTCGATCCGGTCGTGCTCCTGGTACCAGTCGGCCGTCCACTGCCAGACGTTGCCGGCCATGTCGTAGAGTCCGTAGCCGTTCGGCGGGAACGAACCCACCGGGGCGGTGTATTCGAAGCCGTCCTCCATCGAATTTCGGTACGGAAAGTCACCCTGCCAGACGTTGGCCATGTGCCTGCCGCCGGGCGTCAGCTCGTCGCCCCAGACATATTCGGCGCTGTCCAGGCCACCACGCGCGGCGAACTCCCATTCGGCCTCGGTCGGCAGTTCCTTGCCGGCCCATCGCGCATATGCCTCGACGTCCTCGAATGCGACATGGACCACCGGATGGTCGCCCAGCTTGTGGATCGTGCTCGCAGGCCCGCGCGGGTGGCGCCAGTTGGCGCCCGCGACATAAACCCACCAATTGTAGTGGTTGCGCATGTCGACAGGCCGCGACGGCTTCTTGAATATAATCGAGGAAGGCGCGAGCATTTCCGGCTTGGCGCCAGGGTAGTCGGCCGCGTTGGCCGGTTTCTCGGCAAGCGAGACGTAGCCCGTGTCGGCCACGAAGCGCTCGAATTCGGTATTGGTGACCGTGCAGCGGTCCATCCAAAAGCCGTCGACGCGCACGCGATGGGCGGGCGCTTCCTCCTGATAGGCGCTGTCTGAACCCATCATAAACTGGCCACCCGGAATCCAGACCATGCCGGCCCTCGTCCTTTTGGAACTTTGGGCCGGCGTCGGTTCCTGGATCCCGGTGAGGGAACTGCTCGTTATGGCCTGATCCATCGCCACTCCTAATTGCCGAAGAGACCTGCCGCCAGTTCCTGCCGCCGTTGTGACTCCTGCAGCCGGATCAGGGTCCGGCGAACGGACAGCGGCGGCAAGTACGTTACAGTTACGTACTGTTCATCCGGCTCCCAAGGGGGAGAATCCCGCTCATTGCCGGGACGGCGAGCGGCTCCCGCAACTGAATGGAATTCTCTTCATGTCCGTGGAGGCAGAGCACAACCGTCGAGGGCTCGTCAGGCTTATGCTGAGATTGCCGAATTTGCGTCGTTCGCTCCAAACCGTGAGCGCCTCCAATCCAGAAATGTTCAGCCTCTGCGGTGCCTTTGAGGACGCGAGCTCGGCTTTGGATCATTTGCGTCAGCAGGGAGCACGAGCCGACCCTGCGATAGTTCGTGAGTACGAAACCCTCTGCGCTGACATTGAGCGCGAAATCGTCGAGCTGTGCAGACTATAGTTTACCAAGAAGTTTTTTGCTTTTAAACTTTTGGTTGCGGCGCTTCACAATTGCTGCTCACTAGTGTTTGTGGTAAGATTTGTTCTGGGCGAGCACGGGGAGGAAATATAGACGGGGAACCTCGTCATGTCAGGAAGCGGCAGTGGTTGCGCTGATTCCGAACAAGAAAACAGCGCAACCGAACAGGAGGCCAGGCGGGAACTGGAGAGGATTTTTTCCGACCCCGAGTTCCACTGCCCAGAGCGTAATCGGAAATTTCTGCGCTTCATCGCCGAAGAACTCTTCCAGGGGCGGGAGCGCTCGCTAAAGGCGTATTCGATTGCTGTTGATGTTTTCGGGCGGGCTGCGGACTTCGATGCCTCGGTAGACCCTATTGTTCGTATCGAGGCCACACGCCTTCGCGCAGCACTCACTCGCTATTACGAGAGCCACGGGCAAGACCATCCGATCCGCATCGATCTGCCAAGGGGACGGTATGTTCCCCAATTCTCCAGAAAAGAGGCAGGTGCAGCGGTCGAAGCTCCTGCGGCGCCGGAACTCAGGTTATCTCCTGTAAGCGACGCACGGTCGAAATCTCGTCTTTACCCGACCATGCGAGCGAAATCCCTGTCGGTGGCGATTGGCGTCGCGAGTGGACTGATATTGGGCGTTCTCCTGATTGGTTTCAACTCGAGACTGACTTCAGCTCCCCTGATCTCCGAGAAGCCGAGCCTCAGCATCGAAATGCGGCTCGCGGAGGGGTATTCGGACGCCAACGCCGAAGCCTTCCGCGACAGTTTGATCGTCGCCCTTTCCGGGTTCCAGTCGCTGCGGATCAGGTCACCGGACGCGGTGACCTCGAGCATTCCGGCCGAAAAGGGGGGCGTGTCACAGGGGTCAGTCATACAGAACCGCTACCGGCTCCTTCTCAAATCTGGAGCCGACGCCAAGGGGCCAATGCTCTGGTGGCAAGTCATTGATGAGTTGACCGGGGAGACCTTACGCTCTGGTAGCGAGAAATCGCCGAAGGAGATGGGGCCCGGAACGTCAGCAATTCAGCTCGCTTCGCAATTTGCCGTCCGACTGGCTTCTCGCCAGGGCGTGGTGAATACGATCGAAACCGCCCGCGAGCTGGAAAGGCCGACGCTGGGCAACGGCTGCATCCTGCGAGCCATTCTCGCAATCGAGACAAACAACGAGACCGCTTTGCTCGGCGCAAGGGGTTGCCTTGAGCAGACACTGAAGATTCGTGAAAGCGACGCTGACGCCTACGCGATGCTTACCGGCGTGCTGCTGAAGCTCGAAGCATCTGGCATGACATCCGAGCTTACAGATGAAGCGGTGAGCAGTGCCGACCGGGCGGTTGCACTGGCCCCTGACTCCGACCGGAGCTACTACGCCGAAATGCTCGCCCAGTTCAGCATCGGCAATTCTGAGGCCGCGGTGCAGGCAGGCCGTCGGGCGATGGAGCTCAACCCCAGCAACCCGACGACTCTCGCGAAGCTAGGGAGAATACTTTTCGCGGCAGGCCGGTGGGACGAAGGCGCAGAGTTGGCACTCAAGGCCGATCAGCTCAACGGCCTTCCATTCAGGGATGCAGAAACAACCCTTGCGTTCGATGCGTACCGCCGTGGCGAGTTTGGCGAGGCGTTGCTGCACTTGCAGCACATGAAAGCTATCGGCTGCTACTCAACGCAGATATTGAAGGCGGCCACGCTCGGCGAACTCGGACGCATGAAGGAGGCCGGCGTGGTAATCGGCGAATTGCGGCAGTCGCGCCCGGATTTCGACAAGTCGCTGATCGCCGATCTGACGCGCCTAAAACTCTCACCCCGCCTCATTGATCTTATCCGACTGGGTCTCGAAAAGGTCGGGCTGAAGGCCGCCTGAACGGAGCCGTGAAATGAGCACAGCTCGGGGGGAGACACGGACACTCAGGCAACCAGCCCCGGCGGCTGGGCGGAACCGCTGAGGCTCCACCTCATCAACAAGGAGTTCGGCACCACGATTCTTGTCAGCCGCGCGGCGCGCGAGCGCGCGGACGTGACGTTTGCCTTCCGCGCGCTCGGCAAGGCGCGGGCAAAAAGGACGCGCGGAACGGATCGAGGTCTTTGAGCTCGTCGGCACGACGCTCCACGTGGTTCCGGCAACGGCTCGGACCAGCGATGCAGAGGTGCAACAGGTGAGCTGAAACGCGCTCTTATGCTCGGATTGTTACAGTAACGTTACTTCCATTCCCGCCGATCCCCTTGACACTGATCGAACCGTCCGCGCGCCGGGCGGCGGGGAAAATGCCGGAGGATACCGATGGCCAAAACGAGAACGATAGTCGGGTTTCCGGTGCTGATTTGTGCCATCGCGCTCGCATGCACCGCACGGGCTGCCGACGTCGAGACCGAGCCCCCGGTGCCCCCTCCGTCGCCTGAGCGCGAGTGGACCCTTACGGTCGCGCCGTATTTCTGGATTGCCGGGATCGACGGCAAGGTTGGTCTGTTCGGGCGCGAGCCGGTCGAAGTCAACGCGAGTTTCAGCGACATCATCAAGGACTTCAAGTTCGGCGGCATGGTCGTGAGCGAACTCAACAACGGGACCATCGGCATTTTCAACGATCTGATGTACGTCAACACGAAGTCGAAGGAGTCGGTCACACGCAGCCTCGGAGGCGTGCCCGCGACGCTGTCCGCGACCGTGGACGTGTCAAGCTTCACGGGGACGCTGATGGGCGAATATCGCGTCTATTCGGAGCCAACCGCCACGCTCGATCTTATGGCCGGCGCCCGCATCTGGGATATTCACAACGACATCGACATCTCGCTGACCGCCGGCGGCCCGCCGCTTGCGGCCTTCAGCGGCAGCGACGGAGCCACCTGGGTCGACCCGATGATTGGTGCTAAGGTGCGCTACAACATCAACGAGACCTGGTACCTGAACGGTTGGGCCCTGATCGGCGGCTTCGGCGCGGGCTCTGATTTGACCTGGGACCTGCTAGCCGGGGTGGGATACCAGTACAATGAGCATGTCTCCTTTGCGCTGGGCTATCGGGCGCTGGGGGTCGACTACGACCATGACGGCTTCGTCTACGACGTCGTCCAGCATGGCCCGATCCTGGGCACCGTCATCAAGTTTTGATGAAGGTCTGTGCGACCGATGTCGACCTCTCTCCAAATCTCTGACCGCCAGGCGACGACGGTCGCCTGGGGGGTCGCTTTCGTAACCCTAACAGCTTCGATTGCGCATGCTCAGGAAAATGCCGACGAACTCGCGAAGAAGCTCTCCAACCCGATCGCGGCCCTGATCAGCGTGCCGCTGCAGAGCAATTTCGATTTCGGTGCTGGCGCCGACGACCATGGCTTTGCCTACACGCTGAACGTCCAGCCGGTGATTCCGATCTCGATCAGCGATGACTGGAATCTGATTTCGCGAACGATCATTCCGATCGCCTATCGCGACTACCTTCCGCCTCCCGACGGCGACGTTGCCGGGCTCGGCGACATCACCCAGAGCCTCTTCTTCTCGCCCAAAACTCCCGGAGCGAGCGGCATCATCTGGGGCGCCGGCCCGGTCTTTCTCATACCCAGCGCCACTGATGACTTCCTCGGAACCGGCAAGTTCGGCATCGGTCCGACCGCGGTCGCTCTGAAACAGACCGGCCCGTGGACGGTCGGCCTGCTTGCCAACCACATCTGGTCGGTGGCAGGCGAACACGACCGCGAGGACATCAACCAGACTTTTCTGCAGCCTTTCCTCTCCTATAGCCTCGGCCACGGAACGACGATCTCGCTGAATGCTGAGTCCTCCTACGACTGGGTCGCCAAGCAGTGGACCGTGCCGATCAACCTCGGCGTCAGCCAAGTCTTCAAGATCGGCGACCAGGCGATGAGCTTGCAGGTCGGCGGCAAATACTACGCCGAGGCGCCCGAGGGCGGGCCGGAGTGGGGCATCCGCACAACGCTCACGTTTTTATTCCCTGCCAACTGAGACCGTTGGCTGCTGACGTCGAGCGGCGGGCTCTTACGTTTGTTACCGTTACGTACTTCCCAGCTTGCTCGCTGTCCGGTTGAAAATTCTGCTGGCCCTTATGGCGCGACATTTTCTCCGATGCCAGGGGCTGATCGCAGCCAGCAGGAGAACGCGATGAGCAAGCAACCAATCATCACCCGACGCAGCCGGACTGACCAGGACGAAATCAAACCCCGAAACGAGGAAATCACCCTAAACCGACGCAATGTACTGCTCGGCGGCACCGCGCTGGTCGCCGCCACGGCAACAATTGCTGTCGCCAGCGCGCGATCCTGCCGGATACAGCAGATTCCGGTAAAGCTGGCTGTCGGGACCAGCGACGCAAAATCATCGCATGCACAGGAAGATGCCGACGAACTGGCCAAGAAGCTTTCCAACCCAATCGCTGCAATGATCAGCGTGCCGCTGCAGAGCAATTTCGAACTCGGCGCCGGCGTCGATGATCACGGCTTCGCCTATGCGCTGAACGTCCAGCCGGTCATTCCGACTCGGTCAGCGACGAGTGGAACATGATCTCGCGCACGATCCTGCAGATCGCCTATCGCGACTACCTTTCGCCTCCCGGCGGGCGACATTGCCCGGCTTGGCGACATCACCCAGAGTCTGTTCTTCTCGCCCAAGACATCCGGCCGAGCGCAGGCTCCTGCCGACGACCCTGAGCCTCCGTGAAGAGCTGGGCGTCCAGTCAACAACAATCGGAGTACGCCATGAATAGTCAAACTACCATCACCCGTCGCGACATGCTGCTGGTGGGAAGCGCGGTGGCCGCGGTGACGGCGCTGCCTGCGATGCCCGCTATCGCGGGGGCCCAGACAACGTCCACCAGGCCGAAGTTCGCGACCGACATTCCGCCATCAATTGTCACGCCCAACAGCCTCGAAACGCGACTGGGAGCGTTGCGCTTCTTCGACGGTTTTCCGGACGACGCGACCGTCCAGAAGGTTTACAACAACCTCGACTTCCAGCGCGCGACCCAGGCGTTTCTCACCGCCATGCCGGCCGCTTCGCTCGTCGCCATGCGCAAGGGCATCCGCTCGTTCGGCCCCGACAACCAGACCGTCATCATCTTCGAGTCGCTGATGGACTCGCGCTCGCTGTTTCTGACTGCCAATACGGAAACCGTCTATGCGATGGCCTGGGTCAATCTCAGAAATGGCCCGGTTGCTATCGAAAGCCCGCCGAACACGCTCGGACTGGTGGACGATTTCTGGTTCCATTACGTCGCGGACCTGGGTAACGCCGGTCCCGACAAGGGCCGGGGCGGTAAGTTCCTCTTCCTGCCGCCCGACTACAAGGGCAACGAACCTGAAGGCTATCACATCTTCAAGTCGCCGACCTATGGCAACTGGTTGGCAACACGCGGCTTTCTCGTGAACGGCGATCCGAAACCGGCAGCCGAAAGGTTCAAGAAAACGCTGCGCATCTACCCGCTGGCACAGGCAGCCAATCCGCCCGAGACCAAGTTCGTCAATGTGTCCGGCAAGGAGTTCAACACCATCCACGCGATGGATGTCTCATTCTTCGATGAGGTGAACGAGGTCGTGCAGGAAGAGCCTAACGACGCGATCGATCCGGAGACGCTGGGTCTGCTCGCGTCGATCGGCATCGAGAAGGGCAAGCCGTTCGCGCCCGACGACCGGATGAGGAAGATTCTCACCGAAGCGGCGGCCGTCGGCAGCGCCACGGCGCGCGCGCTGGCGTACCGGCCGCGCGACAAGGAGGGTTTCTTCTACCCGAACAGCGCGTGGGGTACGCCGTTCGTCGGCGGCAGCTACCAGTTCGAGCGCAACGGCGTCCGACTGCTCGACGCGCGCTCCTTCTTCTTCTTCTATGCCACCGGGACCACCCCGGCGATGGCGACCAAAATGGTGGGTGCCGGCTCGCAATACGCGGTCGCGTTCGTAGACGCGAAGGGTCAGCCTTTGGACGGTGGAAAGAACTACCGTCTGCACCTGCCGGCGAACATCCCGGCGAAAAACTTCTGGTCCATCTTGCTCTACGACAACCAGACGCGCTCGATGCTGCAGACCGACGAGCCGCATCCGAGCATCGGCAGCCAAAAGGCAGGCGTGGTGGTCAATCCCGACACATCGGTGGATGTGTATCTCGGCCCGAAGCCGCCGCCCGGCAAGGAGAGCAATTGGGTGCAGACTATTCCCGGCAAGGGCTTCAACGTTATTCTGCGCCTCTATGGTCCGGAGCAGTCCTGGTTCGACAAGACCTGGCGGCCCGGCGAGATCGAGGAGGTCTGACGGCACCGTCGGCCGTCAGTGAGGAAGGATGTCGGGTTGTGGCCCGTTGCGACATGGTGTGTCGGCGCATAATGGTGGTCGCGAATCGGGCGAAGCGGACATTGACTGAGCCGCGTTACAGAAGCGGATTTTGAGTACACGCCCTGGATGGTACGCAAGAACTATCTGTCGGCTGCAAAGCAAAATAGGCGGGCGCACTGGGGCCAGAGCTCAAATCTCCATTCCTGCCTTGCGCAAACCTTCCTCAAAAAACGCTCGGCTCGCGGGGTCCGCGTAAGGCATGGTAACCTCCCAGTAGCGACCTCTTGAGGTGACTTGGGGCCCTCCAAATCTTGGCGCACGCCCGCTGCTTCGTTCGTCAGGCAAACGTGGAATTCCGCGCGATGACGAAGAACCAGCGATACCGTGAGAGCGCCGTGATGATGTCCTCGGTCACGCCGTCGGCGAAATACTCCTGCTCGCGATCGCCGCTCATGTTGACGAACGGCAAAACAGCAATTGAAGGCTTGTCGGGCAGCGCGGGCGAACGCGCGCTCAGCATGTCGGCACTAATGGCCTCTGCCGTCCGGTCGATACGATAACCGTCACTGGCCGGGAAATGTGTTCACCCAGAGCGGCAAGCCGAAACTCGACCTTACCCTCGGTCTGCTCGCGGACGGCACCACTTATAGGGCTGGCCAATTGCTGGATCCGTGCGGCGACATTCACTCCATTAGCCAGAAGGTCCTCCCCCTCTGCCACGACGTCGCCGATATTGATTCCGATCCGGTACTCGACCTCTTGTCCGGCGCCAGGTCGGCATTTCGGCGCTGAACAGCCCTTTGAATGGTGACGGCCGCTCGGATGGCTTGAACAGCTAACCCGACAATGACACTTCGCCTGCCGTGCCGAAGATTCGGCCGTTGTGTTCGCGCACGAGATCGGAAATAGCCGTTCGGTATGTGCCGAGCGTACGCAAGGTTCCTTCCTCGTCCTCCGCCACGAGGCGGCTGTAGCCGACAATATCAGCGGATAGGATCGCAACGAGGCGTCGAGTTTGAGGCGCACCCATGCCGCGGCCCTCATGTCCGGCCAATGTAGCAGCTAACGCTGTTCGCGTCTCTCAATTGTCTGGCACCGTCGGGCGGTTGCTCGAATTTCTGACCGGACCTGGCGAGCGCGTGCGCCGGCTCTTGCCGAGGCGTAGGTCGGTTGCGGACGCGATAGTTTCGCCCCTCGAGCATCTCTGTAACTGTAACGTACTTCGCTTCCTTCGGTATTGAGCTGAAACTATTGCTGCACCCGCTCATGTGAGTGAAGGAGCTGGCCATGCGATCGAAAGTTCGCGGAACGTTCGTTGCGTTAGCCCTGGGGCTGCTTCTCGGCGGACCTCCTGCGCCCTCGGCCTTTGCCCAGGACCAGAGCGCGGCCGCCGACGCCGGCGCCGCAGCCATCCAGGCCCCAGAGCCACTCTCCGACGACGAGCTGCAGGTGCTGGTGGCGCGCATCGCACTTTATCCGGACGAGATGGTCGCTGTCATTTCGGAAGCGGCGCTTTACCCCTTGCAGATCGTCGAGGCGAGCCGCTTCCTCGACAAGCGCGCCAAGGACCCCAGTCTGAAGCCCAAGCCCGACTGGGACGGCAGCGTGATCTCGCTGCTCAACTATCCCGAGATCGTGAAGATGATGAGCGACGATATCGACTGGACGCAGACGCTGGGGGATGCACTGACCTACCAGCAGAAGGACGTGATGATCGCCATCCAGACGCTGCGCGACAAGGCTGTAGCGTCCGGCACGATCAAGAGCGACGACAAGCTCAAGGTGACCAAGGAGAACGACAATGTCGTCATCCACTCCTCAAGCCCAGAGGTCATCTATGTCCCGCAATATCAGCCGCAGATGCTTTACGCCCCGAGCTACGCGATGACCCCGGTAACGTACTATCCCGATCCGTATCCGCCCTATTGGTATCCGACCGCCACCTTCTTTGCTGGCGCGGTGACCGGCGCGATCTGGGCGGCCGCCGTGGACTGGAACAATTGGGGCGTCTGGGGCGGCCGCTGGAACGGCCGCGACATCGATATCAACTGCAACAACTGCTTCAACAACATCAAGGGCAAGGTCAATTTCAACGACGTCGACTGGCGAAAGGTCGACCGCTCCAAGATCAAGATCGACAAGGATCAATTTGGGAAGCTTAGCGGCGACGGGATGCGGGACCGCGTGAAGGCGGAGGGCAACCGAAACCAGCTGAGCAGCAAGGCCGCCGATATCAGGCGCGACCACCCGAACGCCCTGCCCAATAAGGGTGCGAAGGTGGCCGATATCCGCAACGACAAGCTCCCGAAGCCCCAGGCAGGCAGCATCAAGCGCGACGTCAAAAAGCCGGGCGGCAGCACGTCCAAGGTTACCCGACCCGCCGCCGGCAAGGCGGCTGCCAGGATCGACAGGCCGGTAGGAAAGCCAAGACCGGCGGCACGGCTCGACAACAGGCCGAAGAACCTCGGTGGACTAGGCAATGTCGGTCCGGGCAGGCGCGAGATGATTGCTTCTCATCGCGGCGCCAGAAGCATGGGGGGCGGCTTCTATGGCGGCGGCAGGCCAAACATGGCCTTGCATCGTGGTGGTGGACGTGGCGGCGGCGTCATCCGCCGTGGCGGCGGCCGGCGTTGAGAGGGGAGGACGGCGATAATGACTTCTTTTCGAATTCTCTTCCGATTCCTCGCGACAGCGTTGCTCCTCGCGCTCTCGGCGTTTGCTCCGCTGCGTGCTGCGGCCGACGAGCCGAAGAGCCTCACCGACTATGTCTCGGCCGACGAGCCGCCGCTGTTCGACAGCACGACGGCTGCGGTCGATGCCTTCAAGAAGGCCCTCGCCGACAATGACTTCGACGCACTGGCGAAACTGCTGGGATTCGATCCCGCCAAGCTCAAGACGAGCGATGGCGTCATGGACACCTTCGACAAGGTCCGGGCTGGCGCTTCAGAGAAGGTCATCGTGGAAGAGTTGGCCGACCGCGAGCTGCTCAAGATCGGCAATGATCTCTGGCCCTTTCCGTTCCCTGTCGTCAAAGTCGAGAAGGGCAAATGGGCGTTCGACACCTATGCCGGGCTCGAGGAGATCATCAACCGGCGCGTCGGCGAGAACGAGATCGAGGCGATCGCTACGATGCGCGCCTATGTCGAGGCCCAGCGTGACTATGCTGCGGAAGACCACGATGGCGACGGAGTGCTTGAATATGCGCAGAAGCTGTCGAGCAGCGAAGGCAAGACCGATGGTCTCTACTGGCCGGCCAGCGAGGACAACGGAGTGAGTCCTGCCGGCGGCTTCGCCGATGAGGCCGCGCTCGACAAGGCCAAGAAGGGCGAGGGCTACTTCGGCTACCGCTTCCGCATCCTGACCGGCCAGGGAAACAATGTCGCCGGCGGCGCCTACGACTACGTGATCAACGGCAACATGATCGCCGGCTTTGCGGCAATCGCCCGGCCGGTGAAATATGGCGAGACCGGCGTGCGAACGTTCATGGTGAGCCACCAGGGCATAGTCTACGAAGCCGACCTCGGCCCCGACACGGAGAAGAAGGCGGACGCCATCAAGCTGTTCAACCCGAACGACAGCTGGGAGGTGACCGGTGACTAGGGTGGGTCGCGGCGGACCTTGGTCGGCAAACGTGCGACAGGTCCACTCCGCGGGGCACCGTTTCAAGGGTAACCTCCGCAAGGAGGACGGCGTGACGAAAGCTGCAAGCCAAATCGGCGAGTATTTAGCCTCGCACGGCGCCCCGTTCTACGATCTACAGCTTCGCATCGGCCTTTTGCGACGCGAGGTTCTTCGTCGCCGTCGGAGCCTTCGTCCTCGCTGAGCAGATGACTGAAGATGCGCACCGCGCCACCTTGCGACAATTCGAGCGCGCGCCGGTAATTGCGCCGAGTTCGATTGATGACGCTGTGAACGCCGTGCCCAGGGCTTGCCGACCAACACCTCAGCCAGCGATCGCATCATCGGAGAGATAGATGCCGGACTGTCAGGCTCTGTCACTCCATAGGAGACGCAGATGTCAAAAATTCGGTGTTCGTTGCAGAAAGCGGCGCTGGCGGCGTTGGTCCTGGCAGTTACGTCTATTCCCGTTCAATCCCGTGACTTGGTCATCGCCATGCCAAACTGGCCGTCAGGCCAGGCGACGGCGAACATCTTGAAGGTCGGTCTGAAAAAGGAATTCGGGCTCGACGCGGACGTGCGCGAGATGGGTTCGATGATCGCCTTTGCGGGCCTGGACTCCGGCGAGGTCGACATCCACCCGGAGGTCTGGTCGCCAAACCTCGACAGCCTGATCGAAAAGTACGTTACAAAGGCGGGCACCATCGTGCTTAGCCCGATCGGAGTGCAGGCCTGGCAGGGGCTTTGCGAGACGCGGGTGACCGCCGACAAATATGGCATTCGCGATATCTCGGATTTGAACGACCCGAAGAAGACCGTAGCGCTCGACACGGACGGGGATGGCAGCGGCGAATTGTGGATCGGTGCCCAGACCTGGGCGTCGACGGCAATAGAACGGATCAGGGCCAACAGCTACGGCTACGCCAAGACGATGACCTTGCTGGAGATGCCTGAGGACGTCGGCATGGCTGCCGTGGATGCGGCTGAAGCCACCGACCGTCCCATGGTATTTGCTTGTTATGCTCCGCATTACATCTTCAAGCTGCACGATATCGTCCGACTTACCGAGCCGCCCTACGATCGGGCAAAATGGAAAATCGTGCTGCCTTCGGAGGATCCGCTCTGGCTGTCGAAATCAAGGGCACCCGTCGCGTGGAATGCAGCGCATTTCCACGTCGGCTATGCGACCTCCCTGCGCCAAAGCCACCCGGAGGTGGTCAAGTTCCTCGAGCATGTCGACCTCAAGGAGGATGAAATCTCAGAGATGGGCTATGCGCTCCAGGTGGAACGGCAGGCCCCCTTTGCCTTCGCTACCCAATGGGTCGCGACGCATGGTGTCCGGGTCCACGGGTGGGCAGGCAAATGAAACGGTTACCGATGATGAAGCAGAGCCCGGCCAGCGGAGCGAACAGGACCCTGTTCGAGCCGACCGCAATCCAGCGGTACGCAAGTAGAGCCGCAATCGCCACCTTCATGCTTGCGGTTTCAATAGGACTCGCGCCCGCGGTACCACCGGGGGCGGCTACGCAAGTGTTCGATCCTATCACCCATAAGTGGGTCGATTACGACCGCAAGAAAGCTCTCAAATACTATGCGGCGCATAAGGAGGTGCCCGAGGCATTTCGAATGCAGATGGTCAAGTTTCGAACAGCCGAGGTGCCGGGCACGATCATCATCGACGGCAACCAGCACTTTCTCTATCTGGTGCAACCAGACCAGCAGGCGATGCGCTACGGCATTGGTGTCGGCCGCGAAGGGTTTGGCTGGGCAGGGATCGTGCGTGTCGGCCGCATCTCGGAATGGCCGACGTGGACGCCGCCGGCGGAAATGGTTGCGCGGGACCCCAAAGCCGTGCCGTACGCCGCGGGAATGCCAGGCGGGCCGGATAACCCGCTGGGAGCCAGGGCACTTTACCTCTACGAAGCAGACAAGGACACGATCTACCGGATCCACGGCACGCCGGAGCCATGGACGATCGGGCTCGACGTCTCGTCCGGATGCATCCGGATGAACAACAAGGACATCATAGACCTGGCGTCCCGCGTGAACGTGGGAGCCAAGGTGATCGTCCTGATGCAGGGGGCAGCACTATACAAGGGCGTCTGACAGATGAACCAAATTTGAAGAGGGGAATTCCATGTCGATATCAAGCAAGTATCGGGTTCGAAGACATCGGTTTGCGATCGCAGCGGTTTTGTTGGGAGGGATCGTTTCGGTCGCCTGCGTCAGCGCGCCTCCTCCTCCGCCAGACCAGATGTCGCGCACGGTGGCCAAGACCGCGCCCGCTGACCTGCAACTTCTTTGCGCAAATGCCGCAGCAAAAGCCAGCGGCCTAAAGGCCGACAAGATACTCCCGGTCAGTTCGAACCAGATCGACTCGAAGACCTATCAGGTCGACCTCAACGCCGGCAGCAAGAAGACGAGCTGCCTTGTTGACACCGACGGCAACGTCAAATCCGTTCAGCCGCTGTAAGGCCTCTGACCGATGCGAGATGCCGCGCTGCTAGCTGGGAAGGGGCATAGTCTACGAAGCCGACCTCGGCCCCGACACGGAGAAGAAGGCGGACGCCATCAAGCTGTTCAACCCGAACGACAGCTGAGAGGTGACCGGCGACTAGGGTGGGTCGCGGAGGATCTTCGTCGGCAAACGTGCGACAGGTCCGCTCCGCGGGACACCATTTCAAGGGTAACCTCCGCTAGGAGGACGGCGTGACGAAAGCTGCAAGCCAAATCGGCGAGTATCTAGCCTCGCACGGCGCCCCGTTCTACGATCTACAGCTTCGCATCGGCCTTTTGCGACGCGACTCGCTGTGCGTAAGCCGCAGGGCCCTGATCCTTGTGGCAATGACATGGGGCGTGCCCCTGGTTCTCAGCGCGGTCGCAGGTCGCGCGCTCGGCCCCGCTGACCGGAGTCCGTTCCTGCTCGACATGATCGCGTGGGCGAGGTTCTTCGTCGCCGTCGGAGCCTTCGTCCTCGCTGAGCAGATGACTGAAGATGCGCACCGCGCCACCTTGCGACAATTCGAGCGCGCGCCGGTAATTGCGCCGAGTTCGATTGATGACGCTGTGAACGCCGTGCTCAGGGCTTGCCGGGGGCGGGATTCGCGGACTGCTGAGGCTGTCTGCCTGCTGCTGGCGTTGCTGATTTCCGTAGCTTCATACAGCCGTCTGACCAGCGTTCCGGGTTCCTCCTGGGCGGTGGAGGCATCGCCCGGCGAACACAATCGCCTTACGCTCGCCGCCTGGTGGTGCCTTATAGTCAGCGGCCCGATCTTCTGGTTCCTGCTGCTGCGCACCGTTTGGCGTGGATTTGTATGGTCAGAGCTGCTGAGGCGACTGGCGGGCTTGGAGCTGCGCCTGGTTGCCACGCATCCAGACGGAAATGGTGGCCTTGGGTTCGTTGGTCAGGTTCCCAATGCATACACGCTCTTCGTCTTCGCTGTGAGCTGCGTGGTCGGCGCGGCGCTAGCGCGCCACGGCCTCGACCAACAGCTCACTACAACAACGGCTACTGCGGTGATGGCAGGTTGGCTTCTGGTCGTCTTCGGACTGCTCTGCTTCCCGCTCACGGCGTTCTCCAACCCGCTCGCACGGCTGAAAAAGGAGACGCTCGCGGCGACCGGCGCGCAGGCGACGCAGTTTCATCGAGAGTGGGAACGAAAGACGCTTGGGCACAACATTGCCGCGGGAGAGACGGCCGAAGAGCAGGTCGATGTTGCCGATCCGTCTAAGCAGTTTGAAACCACGGGCAAGCTGTCGATCTGGCTCTTCAAACGCTCCACGCTGGTTCCTGTCGCTGTTGCCGCTTTGCTTCCGCTCGCCGCAGTTGCTGCAACACAGCTGCCCTATAAGGACGTCGCGATCATCTTGAAGAAGCTGCTCTTGCTGTGAGCACATACGCAGGAGCGTAACATGCCATGCTCCGGAGCCCGTATCGCGATGGCGCAAAATCCGTGACACCGGCCCGCCGTATCAACGTCGAAGCGAACGGTTTGTGCTGCCCCGTGTTACCTTGCACTATCTTGCCGACACGTGCTTGTGGCTTTGTAAGCAAATAGTCTAAGAAAACTTTCCTCGACAGTCGGTTCTTGCTTGTAGTCCTTGCGTTCTATGCGTTCCCCACATCGCGCGCTCGGGGCATAGCTCGAAATCGCGCGATTGAATAATGTCGGTTCTTGGGCGTACACGGGACATAGTGTATTGCCGAGAACTTTCTCTCGCATCGTCACACTATTCACGGTCACAAGACGCAAAAACCGTCTCGGTCAGATCGAGACGGTTAGCGTACTATGACAGACGTGGTTGCGGGAACACGCAACCTCCGACCGACACTCATTAGTCCTGGCAATTTGAGAGCCAAGCCAAGCCCTGTCTTTTAGCAGCTTGGGGAATGTGGTGGGACCGGCGGACTTTGGAATGGGGTTGCCGCCGCCTGGAAGACAAGGGCGGTTGTGGAAAACCATTCAACCGCAATGGGTCCAAGTTGGGTCAGATGGTGCACGGGAGTGCCAAAATGGCAAGTAAGACAAGGCTCATTTTCCCATCCACATCGATAGTCAAGAGACGCCGAGCCGAAGAAGTTTGCGTGCAGAGACCACAACGACCGTGCCACATCGCGCCGGCTTGCCGACCGCGATATCGAGCACACGTCGGGTCAATTTGAGAGAACCGGCTGGCCGGGTTAGCATTGCGCCTTTGGAGGGCAGCGAACGAACAAAGATATCCATGCTTCTAGACTTCCCGCCCCCTTGTACCTTAACCTCGTTTAGTACTTTCGCCCTTCTCTGCCACAATCAGACCGGCTAAGCTGTGCGTTCCACGGATCAGGAAGTGCATGGCGTCCATTCTTAGAATGCTCCTGCATCTCTCTGCGGTGCTGGCCTTGGCTACGAGCCTTGCGGCTTGTGCCAGTCGGCCGGGGCCCAGTCTGCTGCATCCGGTAGCGGGGACCACCGGCGTGGGAACGCCGATGAAAGTCCTTATGGCAACGACGCGCAAGCGGTCAAACGCCAACAACCAGGATTTCACCAGCAGTCGGAACTTCGGGCTGAGTTATGAACAGTATTCGATCTCGGTTCCCCCCAATCACGTGCCGGGCAAGATCGAATGGCCGAGTTCTCCACCAGGCGATCCCACCCGTAACTTCGTGGTGACCAGTGCCAGCCCGCTCGATGAGAGCGAATTCAACCGGGCGCTGTTCGGCGCCAAGAAGCGCGGCGGAGATGTCATCGTTTTCGTTCATGGTTACAACACCAACTACCAGGAGGCAGTCTATCGCGTCGGCCAACTCATAAAGGACAGCACCACCCCGAACATCGTAGTGGGCTTTGCCTGGCCTTCTCTCGGTACCGTCACCGGCTATGTCGCCGACCGCGAGGCGAGCACCTATTCGCGCGACTATTTCGAGGAATTCCTCAACGACCTCGCGCGCGCGCCGGGCGTGAGGCGCATCCACATCGTCGCCCATTCCATGGGTAATTGGCTGACAGTCGAGACCCTGCGCCAGGCCAAGATACGCGGCCGTTCTGGCTTCCTGCCCAAGCTCGGTGAGGTCTTGCTTATGTCGCCGGACATCGATGTCGACGTCTTCCGCACCCAACTCGACGTGATCGGCAAGCTGAACCCACCGATTACCGTGGGCGTTTCACGCGATGACCGCGCGCTCCGCATCTCCCGGCGCCTGGCAGGCGGCGTGCCGAGAGTAGGCGCCGTGCTGGTCAGCAATCCTCAGGCTCAGGATGCAATCAAGCACTATGGCCTACGCGTGATTGACATGTCGGACAGCAAGAGCATTGATTCCATGCACCATAGCAAATTCGTGTCGATCCTGCCGGCGCTGAGGGAGGTTACCAGGAACGATTCGATGGTGGCTGCAGGCAACCCGATCTCGCGCACCGGCGTGTTTGTCGTGGATACCGCCGGCACGGTCCTGACCGTGCCGCTGGAAGCGGTCGCCGGACAATAGGGTGCTTACGCTTTTCGAAAAGCTGTTGGTTGCCAGCGATATGGCCTCCTCTGGCGGCGGATCCGAGCTGAGATTGCTGCTGTCGACGAGAAATGGCCGCTCAACGCGGTTATGTCTGCGATGACGCCAACGTGCGCCTTCCAGTCGGTAGCGATGCTGCGCCCGCTGGCGCACCAGTTTCGCCATGTTCGCCGCATTTGCTTCGACGGTTCGGGGTCGGGCTATGAACAATCACCAGCCTGCCATGACCGCCCTCTCTCAGCGAATTTGCAGAACTCTCAGCACACTACCTTCTGAGGCCGGCAGCCGCCAGCGCCCGATATACCGACCCTCGCCCTATTCCGAAAGAGGCGGCGATCTCCGATACGGTCTTCTGCTGCCGAAACAGGGCGACCGCCTCACCCGCCTTTGCCCGTTCTGTCGGCTTTCGCCCTTTGTATTCTTCGCCGCCTTCGGCTTGACTATACTCCGTCCATGCAGACCATCGACAAGGTCGCCCAGGGTGCGCGTGTTGTGCGCTAGGCGATCAATCTTCGTGATCGCCAGCGTATCGCCCTAGGAACCTCAGGGCGCGGTCGAATTCCTTTCGATCCCCTAGAGCCGACAGAGTCAAATACGCCCAAAAAAGTCAATATCGACCTTATTGGACGCAATGTGGGCTGCGGTTCAGGACGTCTGAAAAAGCCTGCCCATGTGGACGTGCTGCTTTCAATGATTGCCCAAAGGCGAAGCTGGTCGGGGTTGCAGAGCTCACGGGCGCGGCGCTAGGACATGCCGTTTCAATACGGCAGCCACGCCTGAATAACGGCCGCGCCTGAGCCGCCGCGCCGATGAACGGGGCTTTTCAGGATCATCGTCAGGTTCACCGAACGACGGCATTGAGGCGCGAAGCTGCCGTTCGTTCGTGGAAGACGTACGTCGTCCTCGAATCGGAAGAGCGCTTTCGTCGGGCCGCTAACGACGCATCGTCTGGCTGACATTTACCTGGGTAGGCCGCAACGCTCAAAGCCCCATCCCGCGCTTCCTGCCAAAGCTCAACTCGATACTACCGCTGTCACGGGCCATGCCGGTAATGTGCTGGCCGATGCGCTTTTCTAGCGCTGGCTGCCAAGGCACGAGCTGGAAGCCGACACCGTCGTCAATCATGGCAAAACGGCCGGAGGCGAGATTAGCCGTCCCGACCAGCCGGCCGCTGACATGCTCGCCAGTCTGAGCCTTGATAAAGCTCAGCCCGAGCTCGGCCGCCATCATACGGCCGACGCGGGCGACCTCGGCCTGCTCGAGTCGCTGCAGCAGGTCCTTTGACGCTCGGATGCGCCCGTCGTCCAGGCGTGTGGCATGGCCCATGTCGACGAGGCTTTGGCGACGCCTGTCCATTGCGTCACTGACGTCCCGACCAAACCCGACTTGTGCCAGCGGTGTCCGGTTTGCCGAGGCCAACTCTCGATCGAGCCAGGTCGCGCCGTCGCTCGTCACCTGGTTGTCAAGGTCGAGGAAGCTGAGCGTGCGGACAGTAAAATCCCTGCCCCGGTTGCGAGCGTCATAGGCAGCACCTTGTTCGGCGATGTCCTTGGGTATCTTCCAGCGGTCGGCATCGATCCGCTCGACAATGCCGGCCCGCCGCAGCGCTTCGAGCCGGCGTACATGAGAGCGGATGAAAGCATCGGGATCACCATTCATGCGCTCGATCCGCGATCGGGCTGCGTTGAGATGCTCGCTCGGCTGGTAGATGCCGCCGTGCTCTGCTGCCAGGTCGCGGATGCTGAGATCGGCGGCGCGAGGTTCAGCCTTTGTCGAAACCGGCTCAAGGGCAACGATGTGGCCGCGCCGGACCTCGTCGAGCTTGGTGTCATCTCCGGTCTCGACATAGTGGCTGCGTCCGTCGACGCCATCGATGACAAGATAGAGCCCGCCATCCAGTTCGTCCGCGGCGAGCCCTTTGGCCAGCACTCGTCCTATCACCGGCTCGGTGATGTCCTTGCCATGGGTGACATATTGGCTGGGGCCACGCTCGTCGGCGATGCCATGGTCGGCGAGTGCCTGGTGCATGGTCTTGATGATGTCGTTGCGCGTGCCGAGATCGCGCAGGACGTGCTCGGCATCATCGGCAATCATCCAGCGTCCTGGTCCGGTCTCCGAGGCGAGGCCGAAATGTTCCAGGCGCTTTGCCCGGTCGATCAGCAGATGGCGATTGGCGCGCAGCGTGTAGCTCTCGCTTGCGCCGGGCCTGAGGTCGACCAAGCCGCGCCCTTCCTGCTCTGCCAGCAGCATCCGGTCGAGGCGGGTCAGCCGTTCTGCTTCCACCTCTGCTCTCAGTTTTTGGGCGATGTCGATCTCGGTCTGCGGGCCGAGCTCCAGCGTCACCAGCTCGCCGGCGCGATGGCGGATGCCTTTGGCGATATAGTCACCAGCGATGTTGAGCACCTTGCCCTGAATGGTGACACCGCGCACCAGGACATGGGTGTGGGGATGACCGGTGTTGTGGTGGTCGACGGCGATCCAGTCGAGCCGGGTTCCAAGATCGCTTTCGATCTGTCGAATGAGATCACGGGTGAAGGAGCGCAGGTCCGCCATCTCGACGGCATCCTCTGGCGCGACGATGAAGCGGAACTGATGCCGGTCGCCCCGGCAGCGCTCGACGAACGCCCTGCCCTCGTCGCTGTCGCGACCGTCCTCGGGCGCAGAATAGACGCGGCCCCTCTCGCCGTCGCGCGCCACCCCGTCGCGCTCAAGATAGCGGATATGCGCATCGACCGCCCGGATTGAGACGGCACGCAGCTTCGGGCCGCGCGCGCCACGTGACGAGACAAACCTGACCACGCGAGCCTTGACCATGACCCGCCGCGCCCGGAAGCGGCTGCTACCCCCTTCCCGGCCCAACCCACCACCCTCGCTGAGCAGGCCTGCGGCAATGCCGGCGCCACGGCCCCTGGTGTTAAACCGGCCGCCGCCTTTGCTCGCCGCCGAACCACTGATCCCGCCAGGGTTACCGCCGGCCTTGCGTACGGCGATCTTCACCTGCGTCGTGAACGGCAGCGAGCGTGGATTAACGCGCGTGCCGCCGCTTCGCACCCGCCCCGGTCTGACGCGGAAATCTCTGTCGTTGCGATCAACCATGGCGGCAGGATCGGTGGCGGATTGAGGCTCTGCAAGGCGATTCAAACGCTTATCGCGCTCCAGCGTGCAAAGACAGGCGGTGTCGCGGAAACGGCGGATCACACATTGCGGGGGCATGGCGAATTTGCGAGCACCACTAGTGCGTTGCCAGCAATGCAGCCATCGCTCACACATCTCAAAGTCCTACTAGATCTCCGTTTTCGCAGGCGAAAATAATGTGCAGACCACAACTTACCGAGCACAGCGAGGCGCGAGCGCTAGCTTGTTTTATCCTGCCATCGTCCGGTCGTGTGTGGTCGTGCTTTGCTAGACTTCATGCTCATCGTCATAAATCATCTATTCTGCGATAGTATACGAATCTATTCTCTTGGCTACGATCCCGCATTTTGGCGTCGAGTCCCGATGCGCTGTGCAGTCTTCCGCGCTCTGCGACGGCGTGTTCCGACTGCACGAAAGCAGCGCTCGAATCATCGCGGCGCACTCTTCCATCGGACTGACGGAGCATCGTCACAAGCAATCGAGCGCGGTCCGGCCGTCTCGCGATCGGTGCGCTCGCAGGCATGACAACGTGCGTTCCGTCGTTCCTAGTCTGCATCGGTCCTCATCCGCCGGAGCGGATCTCCTTTGTCACAGTTGGCGCCGTCACCTTGGGGCTGCCACGCGTTTGAACTGTCGCCGCACCGCTCATCGATGCGCACCCAGAAACTTGCCGGCGTTGCCATGCGCGAGTTGCGCGGTGTCGACCGCGGCTGTCGCCGGATCGCCGACGTAGAACGTGCCGCCGCTGCAGAGCGCGTGCATGATCACCGCTAGCTTGCGCGCTACTGCAATGCAGCCTTGCGCTGATCAGGTGCGTTACGGCGATCGGTTGGGCCCCAGCTCTTGAGCTTGTCCCTGCCCTTGAAGAGCGTCAGCATTCCCGATGCCGCCGCTTAGAGCGCGCGACTGTACATCCGCATAGCCCCTTCGATATCCGCGCCCTGGACGTCGATCGTGAAAGCGGGCTGCCAGCGCCGCGACGTCAGCCCGAAGTAGGCCCCCACGCCACGTAAGCGGCAGAAGCGCGACGGACCGTAGACCGCGGTCATGGACGAGAGCCGTCATCTGGTCGACCCCGGGGATGGCCACGAAGCCCCGACACGGCTGGCTGCGCGCCACCATTTTTGCGACCAATCATGCTGCCGGAAACGGATAAAAGGTCGCCATCCAGCATTGCTTGAGCCGGGCGAAAGCGCGGCGGCTCGGAAGGCTCTGGCTCCAATCGGCCGGAAAGAAGAGGTTGAGCTGTTCGCCGACTTGCACCGCAAGGCGCCCCGTCTCCGAGATTACTGCTTCGATCGTCGTCGCTTCCACAAAGGGTCCGATGACCGCGTCACCGTCGCTCTGCGGCCGCATCATGAGAGCGGATTTCATGGTGGGGTGGCCGGCGAGTTGGGAGAACATTTTGTAAGTTTTGAAGCGCTTTTGGCTTGTGAAGCCGTCCCGAGCGTCGAGCGCCTCGCGCACCTTCACTGGCCCGAAATCCTTCAGGCGCGCCCTTTCATCGGCAACACGCCAACGCTCAATAAGGCTCCGATCGCCCGCAAAATAATCAATGAGGAAGACTGTCTCGAGCACGTCGCGCATTATAAGTGCGCTGTTCTGGCTGTAACCGGAGAGCGCGAGTTTTAAGCTGGCACCGAACGCGTTGAAGATACGCATTCCTAGGATTTGAATTACCTTGAGGTCTTCGTCCGCCGTGTCGAACTGGCGGAGCACATCAGCGAGATCCATGGCCGCCTCGGTGATAGCCAAATGCAGCTGCAACCGCTCATCCGCGGAAATGATGCCAACAGCCTTGCCACGCAAAAATTCCTCGCCTTGGTAAAGACTGATCAGCTTGGGCGGCATGGCGTCGGACGTGCTAGACATGGGTGGCGAAGAGTTTGGAAGACCGTTTCGGTGAACATCAGATCATATATTCAGGTGCAAGCAGAGATCTCTTCGAATGGAGGGCTACTCTCGCAGCTACAGAAGACCAAGAAAGCACACTGATTACGACCGGGCGAACTCCAGGAGCGGCCCCATGTCGTGGTTATCAGCCGCCCTCAAGGCCGCGATATAGCGGGTGCGCAGTTCGCCGGTATCGGCAAGATTGCCTTCGCCCCAGCTGAACGGCTCGCCCCCGAGCGCCTCGATGAGCAGGTCAGCCATCAGCCGTGAATGGCGACCGTTGCCGTTCGGAAACGGATGGATCGAAACCAACTGATGGTGCAGCCGCACGGCTATTTCATCAGGCGAATACGTTTCGTGCTCTATCCAGTAACGCACATCATCGAAGAGCGCCGCCACCTCCATCGGTATCCGGTAGGCGTCGATACCTATATTCCGCGCAGTCCGGCGAAAGGTGCCGGCCCATCTCCACACCTCGCCGAACATCCGCTTGTGCAGTGCCAGCGCGAAGCCGACGTCTAGCAGGACGGCCGGCTTGCGCCCGCGTCCGCCGCGCGCCCAGGCCGCGCCCTTGATGATATTCTCCTGCTCGGCTTCGTTGAGATCGCTGCGGTGTGTGATCCAGCTTTGCAGGAGCCCTTCGCGCTCCTCCGGCTCCAGCGGCGTTGCGTCTTCCGGCTCCTGGAAAAGGTCTGTCACGGCTCGTTCCACAAGTCGCGATCCTTGAGGACATCGCGGATATAGGCCTCGATACGAGCCTCCATTCCGGCATCGCCGGTCTCCTGCGCCTCTAACCGCATCGTATGGGCGACACGTTGAAGAGCGCGGATTGCGATTTTCCGGGCGCGCTGATGGACCGCGTTCTCGAGCGAGCTGTTCGGAACGAGCGCGTAGACCAGGGTGCAGTCCATCGCTTCGGCGGCGCGGCGCAGCGTGCTGAGCTGGACAGAACCGCTCGCTTCGGATTTCTCGATGGCTTCGACCGTCTGCGGGCGCACGCCAAGCCTCGCGGCGAGCTGAACGCCGGTCATGCCGATCGCGTCGCGGATCGCGCGCATCCAGCCTTTCGGTGGCGGGCGGAAGCGGTCTTCCGGCTTGAGGACGGAAAGCCTCTCATCGAGGCGAAGCCTGGCGCGTTGGCGCGTATCTCTTTTCATATTGAAGCCTGATTTTGGTTACAGCCGATCAGTCTATATCATGATCACTTCGGTAGCAAGATCATGTTATAATCTGATTTTTAAAAATGGTGTCAGGCTACGGCTTGGTTGATGAATGCGCGAATCCATAGTTCAGAACCCGGTTGCCTCGGCCGTGTGGTCTCCGGAATGACCATTGTCATCCGGCCAAAGACATCCGGGCCCGTCAGCCTTTAATTGGAACCCGGAAAACTTTAGCTGGTCGAATTAAGTGAGCGGCAACGTGATAGCCGACCCAATTCTCTCCGCTTCTCTCCACTGCCTATATTTGCGCCAGCGAAGAGGGTCGTCATCCGCATCAGCAACAAGGGTCAGGCGCTTGAGGTCCAGCCCGAGCAGTTTGTCTCCGTGCTCCAGGTCTAACTGCGTCGCATATGCGGTAGGGCTGTGCTGATGACGCTTAATGTTTGGGCTATCGGGGAGCCAGCTTTTCAGACCGGCAGGTGCGCGTGTAAATTGGTTGGATGGCGAATCACATCAGGGGGCTGCGCGCCGTTCTGGCGCCGTCAGAACATGATTTCGGCGTAGCACTGGGTAAGGTGTTGTCGCCGTCCCAGCCGCTGCATTCAGAAGAGTTCCTGCGCGGACGCGAGGAGCAACTCGCAGGCATCAAGCGCGCCCTTTATCAATCCGGTCGGCACGTACTGATCCATGGCCTGCGCGGCGTTGGCAAGTCGTCGCTGGCGCAGACTGCCGCCTATGGTCTCTCCTTAGGCATGGACCCGATAATCATTGGATGTGATAACAAGAGCAGCTTCGGTAACGTCATTCGGGAAATCTTCGACGAAGCCGTGAACAAGAACCCAACCATCGAGAAGAAGGTCAAGGAGGTCGGGGGCGGCTTCACGAGACTGGGCATCAACATCGGAGGCAAGGTCACCACCCACGAGGCTCAGGCGAGCGAGCCGGGTTCGGTGAACGAGGCCGTCAGGCTTGTCCAGTTCCTGTGCGAGTCCTTCTCGGCGAACCCTGTCTTCGTCATCGACGAGTTCGACCAGATAGGCAGCAAGGACGAGCAGGAGTTCTTCGCCAACTTCATCAAGCAGATATCGGACCGCCACGTTCCAGCTAGGTTCATCTTTTGCGGCATCGGCGAAAGCGTTGATGCCCTGATGGCCGCGCACGGCAGCGCCGACCGCTATTTCCACACCGTGGGACTTGGGCAGCTTCCCTGGGAGGCGCGGTTCGAGATCGTTACGGGGGCCGCGGAGCGGCTCGGCATCGAGACCGAGGAGAACACCGTCGTCCGGATCGCGCGCATCAGCGACGGGTTCCCGTACTATGTCCACTTCATCTCGGAAAAACTGTTCTGGCGCGTGTTCGAGGCCGAGAATGATGGCATTGTCACGCCGGAGCTGTTCGAGTTGGCGATGTCGGATGCGGCCGAGGCGATGGACATGAAATTGAAGGGTCCGTACGAAACGGCCACTCAAAAATACAATAATGACTACGAGGCAGTGCTTTGGGCGGCCGCAGACGGCCATGAGTTGCGCCGGCGAAGCACCGATATCTACGAGTCCTACCAGCGGATCATGAGGGAGCGCCCGCAGGAAACACTCGACCGCGACAAGTTCAACCAGCGCATTAACAGCCTCAAGCAGCCGAGCCACTCCACCATTCTAACCGGCACGCGCCAGGGATGGTACGAGTTCACCGAAAAGATGATCCGGGGCTATGTCAGGCTCCGTGCCGAGCAAGCGGGCGCTTTGCTCGAGGTGGACCATCCTGCCCTGAAGAGCAGGGTCAAGCCCAACTTGCTCGCAGGACGATGATCAGGACAATGCCGCAGCAAGAATCGGCGGTTAGATGACTGGCATCGCGATGACCGCTCCAGATTCTGGTGCCACGGTTCCCGACTATCAAAGCTTGATGCTGCCAGTATTAAAAGCCGCCGCCGTCGGCGAACAGCGCATCGGCGCCGTGGCGCAGCGCCTTGCCGACGATCTGGGCCTCAGCGACGTAGCGCGCGCAGCACTGCTGGCGTCAGGTCGCCAGACGATCTTCACGAACCGCGTCCACTGGGCAAAGACCTATCTCGCCAAGGCAGGGTTGGTCGAAGCCACAAAGCGCGGCCACTTCCGCCTGACCCCGCGTGGGGCGGACGTGTTAGCCTCCAATCCAGATCGGATAGACAACCGGTTTCTAAGTCGGTTCGACGAATTCCGGCAGTTCACCAATCGGGCGAACGAGGCTGATGCCATCGCAAGCGCAGCTATCGACGACCCTATCGGCCAGACGCCAGATGAAATCATGCGCGCAGCACATCGGCGTATCGACGCCGCTCTTGCCGAGGATCTGCTCGACCGAGTGTGCGCCGCGCCCCCCGATTTCTTTGAACGGCTGATCGTAAATCTTCTTCTGGCAATGGGCTACGGTGGCTCAGCAGCCGATGCCGGACGCGCACTTGGCCGCAGCGGGGACGACGGTGTAGACGGCGTCATCGATCAAGACGCCTTAGGCCTTGACCGAGTTTACATCCAGGCTAAGCGGTATACGGCCGGCAACAGCGTGGGATCAGGTGCGATCCGCGACTTCTTCGGTAGCCTAGATCGGCACAAGGCCGCCAAAGGAATCTTCGTAACGACATCGACCTTTACCGAGAGCGCCCACGAAACAGCCGATTATCTGAGCAAACGCATCGTGCTTATCGACGGCGAGCAACTGACTCGCCTGATGATTCGCTACAATGTCGGCTGTCGCGTCGAAGAGATTCTACACGTCAAAAAAATCGACGAGGATTTCTTCGAATAAGAGCAAAGATGCCGGTGGCAGCGCTTTAGCTTCGTTTCGCTCGATGCCTTCGACCCGGCTGGGGATGTGACAAAAGCGGTTCGCCCAGCGGCAACGAAGGCTGGACCTTTGAAGTTTTGCCCCCCGCGATTGGCATTGGTGGAAGCTCAGGCTGTCGCCGGAGATCATCAGGAGATGGCCGCTTTGCCGGCTGCTTCCGGGCGACGGCGCGCGCTGCCTGGGCAGATGCGACGATATTAAGGGCGGTCAAAATTCCGAGATTTGGTCCGCGTATCAGATCGGCAGCGGTCACGATTTGGATTCGTGGTCGATCGCCGCCTGGAAGATTGATGCGCCCAAACCCGTGAGCTTCAGACTTCATATCTTTCGTCGGCTCGTCTACGCATACGAAAATGCCGATATCGGCCTGCTCCCTCTGCACAACGGCGCAAAGGGATCTGATCATGTCCGGTCCAACATGGCGACCAGCTTTGACGGACACTAAGCCGCGGCCATAGCTCTGTGAGCCGGTTTGAAACACGATCTCGCCGTCTATGCCCCCGTCGGCGCCTTTTCCGCGAGATTGTCCTCCAACGCGACCTACGGCCCATTGCTGAAACGTGTATGGATCATGCGCAGCAAGCTTTCTCGCCGACATCTCATCCGCAGGGATACCATTCAACTTATACGATGCAGCTGGAAGCCATGTTTTGAACCGATCTTCGATCACTTGGATCGCAAGGTAGGTTATGTCGATCCCGATCCACGAGCGTCCTAGCTTCTCCGCCGCGTGGATAGCGGTCCCGCAACCGCAAAAAGGATCCAATACGACGTCGCCGCGATCTGACGACGTGGAGATTATCCGTTCCAAAAGGGCAAGCGGCTACTGAGTAGGGTAGCCGAGCGCTTCTTTCGAGCGGTTATTGATGATCGGAATGTCGGTCCAAATTTCCTGCACCGGCACGCCGGGCATTTCATCTAGATAGCGCTTGAGCTGTGGAACTGCCCCCGGACGTGTCTGCACTATGCGACCCTCGTCGATCAGAGCGGCCATCTTCGCCTTCGAGTATCGCCAGTACCGGGTTACCCCCATGACCTCATAGGAGGGATTGCCTTTTTCGGCACCGCCCGGGCCTTGGATGTTGTCCAGCCGAAACCGCCGACCGTCCGGGTCCAGTCGCCGATAGTCTCGATCCATGTATTCATCTGAGTATGGAGTATACTGCACATTGAAAACGCGGTCTGAGGAGCGGGCATAGAATAGCAAGGTATCGGAGTTGCGCCCGAAGTGTTTGGCCCCTTGGCGACCGTCACTGTGAGCGTGCGATCGTTTCCAAGAGATATGATTGACGAACCCTTCGCCCTTGAAGATCGCATCCATCAAGATCTTGAGGTAGTGGCAAGCAGTCGGATCGCAGTGGAGATAGATCGAGCCCGTCGATCTCAAAATGCGGCGCAGCTCGACCAAGCGAACTGCCATCATTGCGAGGTAAGCCATCATATCGCTACGCCCCAGAAATGACTGTAGCGCACGGAGCATATTGAACGTTGTGATGTCTTCGCGGCTCAGGTCATCGAGAGCTTTCGACGCGCCGTCTTCCCAGCTCCACGTATCCTCGAACGCTTTGACCTGCGCGTCTCCACCCACTGGTGTCTTATACAGGATGTTGTAGGTTGCGTTTGAATTGAACGGCGGATCCAGATACACGAGGTCTATGCTCTCAGACGGTATTTGCTCCCTCAAGACGTTCAGATTGTCCCCAAACCACAGTTGATTGGCCATGGTTATCCCTCTATCGGCAGGAAATGCTTATCACCATCTCCCTTCTATTGTGTTAACCATGAAAAACTGCGCCCCGGATAGAGGCAGCGCCTCGACATGATCGAGACGGTCGCCCCTTCATGAATGTTGTCTCCGACGTCTGAGAGGGCAAATATGCGAACGGTAACTGATCGATCCAACATCGGGGCGATGACTTGCTGAGAGGCGCCGCTATCTATCTCGACATAAATTGAAATTGCTGTACACGATGGCTGGGAGGTAGGGTGCAGATCCAAAACCCAGGAGTGAATACTTGAGCGAAGCAATCGAACCTGAAACCGCTGATCTTGTTGGACTGACGGCGGATATTGTCTCGGCATACGTAAGCAAGAACGCAGTTCCCGTCTCCGGACTGTCCGAACTCATTGCTTCGATTCATTCGTCTCTGTCCGGCATCGGTCAGCCAACCGTGGCTGAGCAGCCGAAGCAGGAGCCGGCGGTAAACCCGAAACGATCAGTATTCCCAGACTACATTATCTGCTTGGAAGATGGGAAAAAATTCAAATCCCTGAAGCGCCATCTTGGCGTTCACTACGGACTGACACCCGACGAGTACCGTGAGAAGTGGGATTGAAGCCCGAATATCCGATGGTTGCGCCTAACTACGCGGCTCAACGATCAGCGCTGGCGAAATCATCAGGCCTTGGGCGCAAGGCTCAGCCAACCCTAGCCAAGAAGGCGCCAGCCAAACGGAAGGCTAAGGCTTAGCGATGGGATGAGGGCTGGCCTCGGCAAACTGACAAGCCTTCTCCCGTCGTTTCAGAAATAGTGGCACGCCACCAGCTGCGCATGACAGACCTTGCCAGTGGGGTCCGTAGTCGACCAGCGCCGAATCCATGAAGGCTGGACCAAACCATGATTAATGTTCCCAAACTCACGCGCGAGCAAGTTGCCAGGCTCTGGAAGCGGCAGGAAGAACGCCAAGCGCAAGAGCGCGAATCCCTTCGTCAGGCCGTTGCTTCGAGCCAAGTGCCACTGCCGGAAGAGCTGGCGCAAGCCGTCATCGAACAAAATAGCCGTCATACCCGCACGATTATGCGAGGCCATTCGGGCTATGCGCTTGCGGAGCGGCGGGATTCTTTTTTGACCAGCCTCGCCATTATGGAGCAATGCCTCCAGGATTTGCTGGTCGCGATCAACGTTTTTGAGAACGCGGCACTTTCGAAAGAGTCGAACTATTTTGCACCTGGCGGCGAGGACGAATCCGGCAGGACCGAGCGCAGGATCCAAAAGGAGTTATTTGCCACGGCGAACGCCGCAGCGTCGTTGGTCGACCATGGGCGGCGCGTCCACAAGCTTCAGCCACTCCCCGGCTACGTTGACAAGCGTGTTGAATGTTTCGGGACTGACGGCTTGCATGAGTTCGTCATTGGCCTGCGAGTTATTCTTCACCACCTGCACGCGGTACAACCGGGATGGCTTATCGAGGGCACGAGCCGTGCAACGTTCGTCTTTAGTAAGGATGTTCTGCGGCGTGCAGTGGAATCTTCCTCGGGCGGCTTTGGCGCAGGTATCACCGCTCTCAAAGCCTACATCGACGCGTCTCCAGCCGAGCTCGATCTCCGCGAGGTATTCCTCGACTACCGCGCCCGCATGGCTGCATTTAACGGCTGGATGAAAAGGGAGCTGCAAGCCGACACCTTGGTAGCGTTGCGCGATTATGATGCCCTCAACAAACGAAAGGCGATCGCAGATCAGCGCACGTTCTGGAAGGCCCTGACCGGCAACTGGCTGCGAAACTGGAAAATACCACCGGACCCACACGCTCACTTGCCGAGATACCTCACACCGCCCCAGCTCGATGAAGTCTATAAGCTGCCCCGGAATTCAAAGGAGCAGGTCGATCTGGTTATCCAGTGCATGGACAAGGACGGGATTGTGGATGACGGCTTGCGGGCGGATGGGTATGAACTGTTTGCGCGCTCGCCGCCACCTCCAGGTGAACCGTCTAGTTGACGGTACTACGTGCTTCGGGGTGGATGCAGTCTACATAGCGTGTGACCGTCACACCGCTGTCATTGCTCTCTGATTTTCGCACAAGCAATCGAACGCATTAGAGAAATACTGGCACATATCATGTAAACCCTTTGCGCTCAGAGGCTTCTCGTCCCCTATAAGGCGGGCTGGAGACAACGGTGAACAGCGATGCCCTTGATTACCTCACAGATACCTGAGAGTTGGGAACAGCTCGAACTTCTGGTGACAGCTATACTGAGTGAGTGCGGGATGGAGGCCCGGCGCCAGATAGCGCTGGACCTTCCTCGTGGAACTGTCGATGTGGATGTGTTGGCAGAAGAAAATGTCGACGGCATCATCCACAGGACGATCTGCGAATGTAAAAATTGGCAGCACAACATCCCAAAGGATGTCGTTCATGCTTTTCGAACAGTGATGCAGGAGACCGGGGCTCACCGGGGCTACATTGTATCGAAAGTTGGCTTTCAATCCGGGGCGATCCTCGCTGCGCATTCCACGAACATCGAGCTTGTGACGTTCGCTGAATTTCAAGAAAAACACTTCGAAAAGTGGATTAAGACCCAACTCTGGGCCATCGAAGAGGAAATAGGCGCTTTCAACACCTATTATGAACCATTGGGGCCACCGGGCTACAGCAAGCTGGCGAACGACGAAGAGAGAGCGGCCTACGACGCCGTTTTCGAGAAGTACGCCTTCGCGGGCCTCATGTTGCAGCCATTCTCGCCCTATTTGCGAATCGCTCGTCCCTATCCTCTGCCGCCGCTTCCATTCAATGTTGCCGAGATAGAAGCACGCGGCCTAATTGTACCCGATGATATCAAGGTCGCAGCTGCATATCGCGAGTTCTTTCGGCTCCTGGTTGCCCACGCCAAGAAAGGGCTCGCGGCTCTCCGCGCGGTCAACCCTATCACGCGCGGAACACCGTCAGAATCGGTCACTCGCGATGACTAGAGTTTTGGGCGCCGACTAGTGGACATAGAATAGGCCCGCCAAGCCACGTTGGATATTCGCGGAGCCGGCTTTCCGTGCCACGTCTCGATGGCCGGGGGATGAAAGTCGGCGTTCCTCTCAAACGCAAAGAACCGCCCCGACTGTTCAGACCGGGACGGTTATAGATTTATGATAGAATTGGTTGCGGGGGCACGCAACCATCTCAAATTGCTTTTTCAGTCGGCGGCTTAGCACATTGAAACTAATGGCTTTCTTGCCGGCAGCACAAAACTGCAGCTGCCTGGAGGGCTGGCCGAAGAAGACGGCAGGTCCGAGAGCGTGTTCGACTTCGTGCAGAGAATCACCGCTGTCGCGCGACCAAATTCATCAGGATTTCGGTCTCAGTTTGGAAGGGCGGCGAAGAAACTGCTTCAACAAGCGACGTCCGCACATTCGAACAACGCGTGACCTACTTCGGGAGCTTCTTTTCCATCAGGACGGCACGCGATGAGATGGTCTCTCCCTCGAAGGGTTTGACCTCCCCGGTTGCTCTGTACCCCATCTTCGTCCAGAAGCCAAAGACCGGATTGGTTTCCACTACAGCCAGTCGGATCGTTCGGGCCTTGAGGTTGTAGCGAGCGAACTGTTCCGCTTCGTGAACAAGTGCTCGACCAATGCCCGATCCCTGTGCACTTTCTCGGATCGCCAGAAGACCGATGAAGACTGTTCCGAGTGAGGGGTAACCGTTGATAACGTCAAGCAACCCAACCGGCACATCCCCGCGCTTTACCAAGAACGCATGTTTGTCACTTGGCTTATATCCAGGGGGGAGAGCCGTCGCGAATGCGTAGGCCGCACCGTCACGTCTCCGGACGCCATCAACGCGTTGGGAGTAGGTGGTGAGATCGCCGAATATGTTTTCCACCTCGCGCAGATCGTCCGGAGTGACCGCGACAAGCGATACACTGGCGTCGTCTCTCATAGCATCCCTTTGCATCATGCGGCGGCCCGGCGCCCGTTTCTAGGCTGCTCTCTTCTTGCGTTTTGCGCCCAACCCAAACGCCTTAGCCAAGGCCGAACGCCTCGCGGCATCCACGTCGCAACAGTTCGGTTCCCCAAGGAGACGCTGAAAATGTCGGAGGCCCCGCCACCTATGCGGCGGGGCTCCCGAAAAGGCTCTCGCAGCGATTACGCCCGGCATGCGTTGAAGCCTGTTTCAATGACCTCCTTCGGGAGGTTGCGACCGATGAAGACGAGTCGGGTAACCCGTTCCTCGTCGGGCTTCCACGGGCGCTGATGATCGCCGTCGAGGAGCATATGGACGGCCTGCACGACAAAGCGGTCGTCATCATCCTTGAAAGAGATAATGCCCTTCAGGCGAAGGATATCCATGCCGAAGTGCTGGACGACCAGGCTGAGCCAACGCATAAATTTCGCGGGATCGAGCGGCTCCTTGGCGACAAGGGCGAAGCTTGAGACATGGTCGTCATGTTCGTGCTCGTGGAACTCATCGAGAAAGTCCGGTTCGACTTCCAGAACGCGATCGAGGTCGAATGCGCCACGGCCAAGGACCTGGTCGAGATCGATATTGCAGCGCTGCGTGTGATGGAGCGTCGCAGTCGGATTGATGCGCCGAATGCGATCTTCGACCCGCTTGAGTTCGTCGGCAGAAACGAGATCGGTCTTGTTGATCAGGATCGTGTCGGCGAAGGCCAGTTGCTCTTGCGCTTCGTGTGCCTCGTCGATTTCGCCGAGCAGGTGCTTGGCGTCGACGACCGTCACGATCGAGTCGAGCTTGGTCTTCGAGCGGACGTCTTCATCGACGAAGAAGGTCTGAGCGACGGGAGCCGGATCGGCGAGGCCTGTCGTCTCGACCAGGATGGCGTCGAAGCGATCGCGGCGGCGCATGAGCCCGTCGATGATGCGAATGAGATCGCCACGCACGGTGCAGCAGATGCAGCCATTGTTCATTTCGAATATCTCTTCATCGGCGTCGACGATGAGATCGTTATCGATGCCGACCTCGCCGAATTCATTGACGATGACGGCGTACTTCTTGCCGTGTTTCTCGGTGAGAATCCGGTTGAGGAGCGTGGTCTTCCCGGCACCCAAGTATCCGGTGAGGACCGTGACCGGCGTCTGTGGCAAAGCGGACTGCATGTTGCGAGAGTCTCCTTTTGGTTCGCGGGGAGCCGCATCGGACGCAGCCTTAAGTCTGCTGCGTCACTAGGGCAGTGTTTCTAGGGATGATGGGCGGTTGCGTGACTGCCGGTGGCGATACAGGTCGCGCAGGTGCCCTGCAGTTCGACCACGCGGCGGGCGATGCGGAAGCCGAGTGAGGCCGCATCGCGGGCAACGGCTTTCTCGATCGTGGAGTCTTCGACCTCGGCGGAAGCGCCGCAATTGTCGCAAATGAAAAATACGCAGGCATGCGGATGATTGGGGTGCGCGCAGGGCACGAATGCGTTTCGACTCTCGATGCGAGAAACGAAGTGCTGCTCCTGTAGGAATTCGAGTGCACGGTAGACCGTCGGAGGCGTGAGGCGCCGGCCGAGCGTGCGCTCGAGCGCAGGCATCAGCTCATAAGCACCGAGCGGTTGTCCGGCACGGATCAGGGTTTCCATCACCTGCCGGCGGATTGTCGTGAAATGCAGACCACGCTCGAGGCAGGTGTTGGCCACAGCTTTGACCGCCGCGGCTACGAGCGCTTGTGATACGGGCTCCCTGCGATGCGGCGGCATTTGCTGGGCCATGGGATTTCTCCATCACACCATGTCGAGTGAGATTGTCTCTTGAGTGGTACGTTATAACGTTGCATGATTATCCGCAACTATCCGACCGGAGAAATCATGAGTGATGTTTTGTTGAGTGAGCCCATCGTGGGCTTGGGACCGTCTCATGCGCCACGAAGGCGTCCGACGCGAGAGGCCGCAGAGGCGGCCGTGCGGACGCTGATCGAATGGGCGGGTGATGATCCGGATCGAGAGGGCCTCGTCGGCACGCCGGATCGCGTCGTGCGGGCCTATGAGGAGTTTTTCGAAGGTTATCGGATCGACCCGGTGGATCTGCTTGGCCGCACCTTCGAGGAGACCCAGAACTATGGCGAAATGGTCATCCTGCGTGATGTCCGGCTGGAGTCACATTGCGAGCACCATATCGTCCCGATCATTGGGAAGGCGCATGTCGCCTATCTCCCCTCTGATCGCGTTGTCGGAATCAGCAAGCTCGCCCGTCTGATAGAGGTGTACGGCAAGCGGTTGCAGATTCAGGAGACGCTGACGGCGCAGATCGCCGACACCATCAACGAGGTGCTGAAGCCGAAGGGCGTCGCTGTCGTGATCGAGGCGGCGCATATGTGCATGACAACGCGGGGCATCCGGAAGCCTGGTGTCACCATGGTCACGCGGCGCTTGATTGGCGCGTTTGAAACGGATGCGGAACTCAAGCGAGATTTCCTGTCCTCGATCTCGGGATCGCGGGAGACGTTCGGATGACCAGCCTCCTCAATATCGGCCGTCCCGCTCAATTCGGTCTGCGGCTCTCGGTTGAAGCCGTCGAGGAAGGCGCACTTCTCGCGCCGAAATTCAACGCCGAGGGTTTGATCCCTGTCGTGACGACGGACGCGTCATCGGGCGAGGTTCTGATGATGGGCGTAATGAACGCTGAAGCATTGCTGCGAACGATCGACACGGGTGAAGCACATTATTGGAGCCGTAGCCGGCAATGCCTATGGCACAAGGGCACGACGAGCGGGCTGTCTCAGAGAGTCGTGCAGATCCGCGTGGACGATGACCAGGACGCGATCTGGCTCAGGGTCGAAGTCGCGGGTGGCGCGAGTTGCCATGTCGGCTACCGATCCTGCTTCTATCGCTCCATTCCCGTTGAACCTCTCGGGGAGACCCCGATCCCCTTCGTCTTCGAGGAGACGGAGAAGGTATTCGATCCCGTGGCCGTCTATGGGGACGCACCAAACCCCACGCACCTCTGAAGGGTTGCGAATGAATATATCCGCACCAGCTTCGCGGCGAGCCAATGACGTGCGGGACGAAAATATATCTAGATTCCAGACAGTATCTAACTTGATTGAATTGTCTTGCTTATGAGAAGGAGGGGTCAACGCAAGAGCGAGGAAGAAATTTCCAGCTTTATTTGCGTAATTATCTCTGAGTTTCAAAGGACGCGCGATGTCAAATCATTTGATGATCGTCGGATTTTGGCCTATTTCCGGATACAAATATTCACGATGCATTCGTTCTTCCATCAACTCTCTCACCTCGATCTCGGGTTCGCGGGGGAGCTTCGGATGACGAAGAGCGTGTCTAATCCTGGCCAAACGATTCAACTTGCGCCGCGGCTGTCAGTCGAAGCGGTCGAAGAAGGCGCGATTCTCGCGCCGAGATCCAACGCCGATGGTCCGATCCCTGTCCTGACCACCGACGCCGGATCCGGCGAGGTCCTGATGATAGCGTGACGAACGGGGAGGCTCTGTTTCACGATCATGAACCAATCGAGGCAAACGGTCGCTTTCATCGCCCCGATTTCCGAGATACTTCGCGCGTATTGGGCGTCCGATCGTTGGACCCTCATGGTGGTTGCAGCGGTGGTCTTTCTTTCAAGTGCCTCGAGTGTGGCTGCCCCGTACCTCTTCTCACGTCTTGTCGACAGCCTGCCGCATGTTGGGGCCGTCAGCGCGTTGATCTGGGGATTTGTTACTTACGCCGTGCTGCTCGGCGTGTCGTCGGCGCTGCAGCACATGGTTCAGTATCTCTCCTTCATGAGCGCTGAGAATCTGGGCTTTATCACCAGCACGCGCTTTTTCGAACGCCTGCTGAAGAAGACCGCCCTTTTCTTCATCGAAAATAACCCGGCCGAAATCCAGGCAGCGGGCGAGAAGGGGCGCGATGCGTTGACGATATTGGTGCAACTGGCCCTCATCGTCTTCATTCCGGGCGTCACCCAGATCCTGCTCTCGCTTATCACCCTCGGCGCATTGATCAAAATTGAGGTGGTCGCAATTGTCATTGCGTACGGAGCAGGCTCGATCGCACTGACCATCCTTGCCAACCGACGCACTCGCGCGCTTCTCGACGCCGCCGTCGCAGCTGGTCAGGAGAATGCTCGTTTCGTCGGCAATGCTATGAATGCCATGGAGACGCTGAGATATTTTAGTAGCCATGGCTGGCTGAGCGGACGCTTTAACACGAAAGCAAAAGAGGTGCGCGACAACTGGCGTGCCTATGCGCTGAGACGCGTAGCCTATGTCGCTATTCTCGGCCTGGGTCTGACGATCCAGTTTGCCGTCACGTTCCTGCTACTGCTGCCGCGCTACGCGACCGGTGAACTGACAATTGGCGGGATAGTGCTGTTCAACACCTTGTTGCTCCAGCTCAATATGCCCTTTGAGATGATCGCTCATGCCATCGACGATGTCGCCCGATCGCGCGCATCGCTGGCACCGCTGGCCGCCATGTGGGACGCTCCGGAAGAGCGACAGGGCGCGCATGCACCGACTTTTGTCCCCAGCGAAGGACGCATGGACTTCGAGGATGTTGCCTACGCCTACGACAATGCCCGAGGTGTCAACAGCGTCAACTTCACGGCACAGCGCGGCGGCATTACCTTCATCGTCGGCGAAACCGGCTCGGGCAAATCGACTGTCTTCAAGCTCGCATTGAAGTCGATCGAACCTAACTCAGGCCAAATCCGCGTAGACGGCGTCAATCTCGCCTGCATCGAACGCGCCGACTGGTACAGCGCGGTCGCCGTCGTGCCACAGGACGTCGTGTTGCTCAATGAAAGTCTGGCGGACAACATTCTGCTCGGCCGCCCACGGGACGAGACGCGATTGCGCAGTGCCATCGAAAAGGCTGCGATCCTATCCTTCATCGAAGCCTTGCCCGACGGTCTAGAGACAAAGGTCGGCGAGCGGGGTTTGAAGCTGTCGGGTGGTGAGCGGCAGCGTGTCGCCATTGCCCGTGCCCTCTACGGCAATCCGGCGATCCTCTTTCTCGACGAGGCGAGTTCGGCGCTCGATGAGGCGACGGAGCGCGACATCATGGAACACATCCGCATGCTTAGTACTGCGGTGACGGTCCTCGCGATCACACATCGCAGAACGGTCATCGCAGATACGGATACGGTCATCGAACTCGATCGCAAGACCACAGACCCGCAAGCGAACAGCAAGACGCAAAGGAAAACATTCGTTCCTTAGCCAACCGACTGCTCAAAGCGAGATTCAGATTGTCCCGCTCTCTGGAAGAGGTGGTATTCATGGGTAAGAGTTTGAATCAGATAGTTAGCTACAATGAAGACCTGCATGCTGCGGCAGTGCTGGAACTGATCAATGCCGATAGGCTCATCGGCCAACCATACTGCGATCTTAGCATGCTGCGGTTGGCGCAAAGTGGGCGGTCCGAGGTGGACTCAGGCTGGTGGATGGAACTGAAGTCTCCGGTCATTGAGGTTCTTGAGCGCGGATCCAAGGTGCTCGGCGTCATCTCATATGCAGAGCATCAGAATGGAGAAATAGCCCACCTGCTCTGGCTTCACGCCCGCGAGAACGATGACGCCATCTCGGCCTTGGTCGACAAGTTCCTTTCGAGCACGACGGCACCGACGATCCAAGCTTTTCAATTCGCCACCGCGCTCACCTCTGGTTTGGAGGCTCTACCCGTCGCCGCGCGGCCATCGACACACGCCACTTTGGTCGGCAAAGGGTTCTCAGCGACGGACCTTTGGCGATACATGCATTTCACGACTCCCTCGAGAGAACTCTCCACACAGGAAAGTGCAATCATCAAGGTCGATGAATCAGTCCATGGCTGGCGCATCAGCGCCCAAGAAGGGAATAGAGAGATCGGTTTTGTAAGCGCCGGTTCGCTGTTTCAAGGAATAGGCGTAATCTGGCTCATAGAAGTCGAGAGAGAATACAGAGGACAAGGTGTTGGAAGGAAGCTACTCGGAACAGCGATAAAGCAACTTCGTTCCCATGGTGCAGGCGAGATAATCCTGTATGTCGACGACGACGATAGAGTCCCCGGTAGCGAGAGAAACAGGACAGCAGCAAACCGCCTTTACGACACCGTTGGCTTCAAGGAGATCGATCGTCTGTTCTCGTATGATTTCAAGCGTTAGGTGAACAACACGCCCTGTTCGGACGCATCTCTCAGCCAGCGTTCGACTGAGCGTACCAGTTTTCTGGTTGCCGTGTCAGTCTCTCGTTTGAGCGCATTCTGGTCAAACAGCCCCAAATCGACGGCAAAGGGTGCGTCGCTTGGCACATCATCAATCTCGGCGGCAAGAGATCTGAAATACTGCTTTTCTCTATGAAGATAGCGGCGATCGTATTCATCGAATAACTCGATTACAGACACCTTAAATCAATGGTATTCCGTTAATTGAGCTGGTGAGTACCTTCTTGCAGGCGGCTGACCCAAAGCGGTAGCGACAAATGTCTGGTGATCCTTCCTCCAGATCGTCTGCAAGCGGCAAATATGGCTGGGGCCACCAGGCGTCATACGCCTCGGCTTCTGCCCAACTCCTATTATTCAGCACATGATCCTTGAGGGTCGCTTTCGACCAATCCGACGCCCAATCCGTCGCTACACTTCGATAACTTGGTGTCAAAATTTCAGGAGCCCTTGGTTCGCTTCAGTCCGGCCAGTTGACCGCCCAGTACATTTTTATCCGCGAACGTGGGGGTACAAAATTTGCCGCAAGTGCAACGAGTTCTCCAGCAACGCCTGGTCCGGTATGTCGAGCGTCTCGCAGATATTGCAGTGCAGCGCGGAGTTCCGATGCGCCGTGCAGTCTTCCGCGCTCTGCGACGGGAAAGTTGCGCTGCTTATTTGCAGCACTGGAACCGTCGTGGCGCCCTTTTTCATCGGACTGACGGAGCATCGTCACAGGCAATCCGGCGCGGTCCGGCCGTCTCGCGATCGGCGCGGCCGCAGGCAAGATAACGTGCGTTCCGTCGTTCCTGGTCTGCATCGGTCCTCATCCGCCGGAGCGGATCTCTTGTGTCAGATGGCGCCCATCACCGTACGGACGCCATGCGTTTGAACTGCGCTCGCACCGTTCATCGATGCGCTCCCAGAAGCCTGCGATCCTTGCGATGAGCGCGCTGGACGGCATCGCTTCGGTTCGCCGCGGAATCGCCGACATAGACGTTCCGTCGCTCCACATGTCGTGCATGATCACCGCCAGCTTGCGCGCCACGGCGACACACACGCCTTGCGGTGGCAGGAGCGTTTGGCGATCGCCTGGCCCCAGTTCTTGACCTTGTCGGAGCCCTTGAAGCGCGTCATCAGCCCCGAAACCGCCTCGTAAAAAAAGGCTATTCGGTCACATTAATACATATTTTGTAGTTCCGAGCCTTCTCCACGTAAGGCGCGCTTTGTTGACCGGCGGGTATAAAAGACCGTGCCGGGATGACCTTGACGCGCTCATCGCCTCTTGGAGGGAACTGGCCTATCTGTCGTTGAAGTATGATAAGACTCGGCAATCGGAAGTTCTTGAAAAGATCGATAGTAAATTTTCTCTGGTTGCGCGGCGTTCACAGGACCTCTGGCGCCGCTTGGCGGAACCCGCCGCGCAGATAATGTGAGTAAGAAGGAATGCTTCATGTGCAGCGATTAATACCCGCACTTTCATAGTAGCGCCCGGCGTCGCCTATTGAGGCGCTATAGCAATGAGCTACCTTTTTCTCTTGGAGTGAACGTGACCCCGCAGGCTGCACATATATTTAGCGCAAAAGATACCTCGTCGGCAGGCGAATTCCTTCGCGATCTTCGAAACACAACGCCTCCGACCGATGACGCAGCTTATTTTGCGAGACGTATTGTAAGATCCGCTTTGGTTGGATCTTCATCGCAACATTACTTTTTTAGTGATGAGGATGGCAGATTCTTCGGCTACCTGATCTCAATGACACCATTGGCGATGAACGCCAAATCTCAGTATCTGAGATTTTACGGATCAACCGATTCCGATAACTTTAATCGATTGGCAGAGCATGCTACCACCAAGGCTAGAGTGATGGAACTGGACGAGTTATTCATAGAGTTGGCTGACTCTGACAGAATAACAAGCGAAGATATTGAGAGACACGGATTTTGTAAATGTTTGTCTGAACAGTTTATCAGTATACCTATGAACCTATACGAGTCAGTCGGGCGTTCTCTCCGAAGCGACCTGGTTGCTGTCGATTTCCAAGAAGCGCTTGTGCGCCCCGCACTCGTAGAATCGCTATGTGGCTTATATCGTAGCGGATTTAAGGATGTGCCTGTGTGCCTCCCAACGGGAGATATCTCTAGTTCATTTATCATCGGGGAGTTTTCCGACCCCGACATGCTCCCACTTTGCTCCTTCGTGGTCACTGCGGATGATGATGCGATTGCATTCATCCAAGTGGTCGACCGCGAGACGGTAAAGGGGCGTACGGCTACGGTTGAACTGGCTATTGTAAAGGGCGGCTGGCGAGATCTCAGAATTGGCAGATATCTGATAGAGGCAGCGTTATCGGCGATAAAAGAGCGCGGATATAGGGATGTCCTAATGCTTGTGGATGATTCCAATCAACCAATGTTGAGAATGTGTGCCGGGTTCGGTGGCAGGGTCGTGGATCGGCTCTCATCCTACAAGCTTTCAATCTGAGCATGAGGCTGCGCGAGGGCTGAGGTTCGACTGCACCCTGAGCCCCCATAAACTGGCAAAGTTCGGCGGGGGCGCGAGGAACGAACTTCGTGAAGCGTCTCGGAATCCGACCCAAATTGGACGTGTTTGGGTCATTGATCCTTTTCATGCAAGCTATCCGCTTTGTCCTCTGTGCAAAGGTTGTCTTGACTGCAGGTCGACCGCATCAATCCCTTGCCCTATCGCCTGGGGCGCCTCCCCTCATCGTGGTGCGAGCGCGTGACAGCAAAGCCGTCGACCTTTTGCTATAACGGACTAAGAGACTATCGGTAGCGCCCAGCGGGACAGGGGCTGTCGCATGTCGGAAGAAACTGAGAATGGCAGAGCCCAATTGATGGAGCTTACCGCCGATATCGCGAGAAATGGGGATTGAAGCCGGATATCCCATGGTGGCGGCGAGCTACGCGGCTCAGCGATCAGCAATCGCGAAGTCGCATGGGCTCGGGCGCGAGGCCGCAGTCATACCGCCCACAAGGAACTCGGCTAAACCAAAGTAGACCCTCTTCCCAACTCCGTTCCGCCTACTGTCCGTGAAATTCGCAACCGACGGTAACATGCGTACCTAGGCTGAACGCCGAAAGTGGAAAAGCGCTTCCCCGATGGTGGGATTTGCGATGTAGCGGTCTCCCGCTACCATCTCAAACCCACAATCGCACGTATGAAGTATCGGAGGCTGGGACGTTTCCGGTCGGTCGGCGGGGATCGAGGGCTAGGAGTGGTTGCCCCTGTAGATTTCCCGCCAGCCTTCCGGAGCTACACCGGTATCATCAAGCAAGGCCTCCGTAATCGCCTTGTCGCCGGCCTCATCTTCCGTCTCGTGATATCCTTCAGCCGTTCAGGTGACCACCCATAGCGGCCATTGGCCATTGGCCGGTGCTTTCCATCCCATCCAAAAACCGAGCCTAGTGCTCCACTCTATCCATACGCCCCCGCAATTCGGGCTGAGGCGCGATCCAGAAAGTTCGAAAAGCTTCCAAGAACCCCAAGTCGATCGCGAATTGTAGAACTAGCTGACGTACTTCTTTGGTGTCGGTGCGGATGGTCAAATCTCAATGGAAGGTTTCCAGAAGCGCACCGTCAGGATGTCGCGAGCATCGGTCTGTCTGGGCTCAAAGGAGGCACGTTCGGTATTGCTGAGGATATTGCAACGATGCGGTTCCAGCTAAGCTGATCATTGCCTCTGCGCTGCACTCCGCGTTTACTAATGTGGCCCGCAGCCCCGATCGAGAACCAGATGCTGATAGAGACAAAACTCCAGCCGCCTCATTTGCGCGACGCCTTGGTCCAGAGGCCACGGCTGTTGCGTAGCCTGGACGCCGCGACTTCGGGAAAGCTGACCGTTGTGACCTCGCCTGCCGGCTTCGGCAAATCGACCCTGCTCTCGCAATGGGCGGCCGGCATATCCGGCAGCATCGCCCAGGTCGCGTGGCTATCAATCGACCGGCTGGACAACGACCTTGCCCGCTTCCTCAAATATCTCGCCGCCGCCTTCCACCGCGTCGACCCTGACATTGCCGGCAACGCGGAATTGCTGATCGACTCCAGCCCGGTGACGCCCGTCGATTCCATCCTTACCGCCATCATCAACCAATTGTCGCCGCGCACCGCGCCGATCTACCTCGTCCTTGACGATGCGCATCTGATCGTCTCCGGCGAGATCGCCGCCTGCATCAATATGCTGGTCGCCTATGCCCCGCCGGCCTTGCGGATCGTGCTCGCGACCCGCGGCGAGCTGCCGCTCGAACTCGCCCATATGAAGATGAAGGGGCATGTCGTCAGCCTCGGCGACAGCGACCTGCGCTTTTCGCTCGAGGAGACCGAGGACTACCTTGCCAATGTCTGCGGTCTCGACCTCGCCGTCTCGGCCGTGGTGGCGCTTCACCACAAGACAGAAGGCTGGCCGGCCGGCCTGCAGCTTGCTGCCTTGGCGTTGGCGCATGAGGGATCTAGAGAAGCCTTCATCGCCGAATTTTCCGGCAGCCAGCGCGACGTGGCGATGTTCCTGACCCACGACGTGCTCGCCAGGCAGGCGCCCGAGATCCAGGATTTCCTGCTCAGGACCTCAATCCTCGACCGCTTCTGCCTTGGCCTCGTCGAGGCGGTCTGTCCCGGACGGGACTGCGCGGCGGCGCTGGCGACCATCGAGCACTCGAACCTTTTCCTCATCGCGCTCGATTCCTCCGGCCAATGGTTCCGCTATCACCACCTGTTCTCGGAGTTCCTGCGCAACAGGCTGGATGCCTGGACGCCGGAGGCACGCAGGGACCTGCATCGCGCCGCCGCCGCCTGGCTGGCGGCGCGGGGCCATATCTCCGACGCGGTCGACCATGCGCTCGCCAGCGGCGATGCCGATCATGCGGCGCGCCTGGTCGAGGAATGCGCTATGCCGCTCACCATGCAGGGTCACATCCCCAGGCTGACGGAGTGGCTGAACCAGCTTCCCCCCGAGCTGATAGCCACCCGCCCTCGCCTGCTCCTGGCGCGCGTCTGGGCGCAGTTCCACATGAGCCGGCCGCGCCAGGCGGTCCGTATCCTCAAACAGGCCAAAACCCTGATCGGGCAGCTTTCCGAACGCGGCGAGATCGAGCGCGCGACCACCCGTTCGCTCAAGGCCGAGCTGCAGACGCTGACGGCCGGCGTCATCAGCGCCACGGACCGCTCCCGCACCGCGACCCGCGTCGCCTCGCGCTGGCTGGCCGATTTTCCCGAAGACGAACCCTTCGCGCGCGGCACGCTCGCCAACATCTGTGCCTTCAGCCACTATTCGCTTGGCGAGCTGGATGCCGCGCGCCTGCGCAGCCTCGCGGCGCGCGACCATCATGCCACGGCCAATTCCGTCTTCGGCATTGTCTATTGCGACCTCTTGCTGGGTCTGGTCGAGATTTCCGCCGGCAACCTGGCCGAAGCGCATCAACTGCTCGACCGTGCCTGCCGGCTGGCCCGCGAGCGGCTGGGTTCGGGCTCCTACACCGAGGCGATGACGGCGATCTTCCAGGTCGAGCTCGCCTATGAATGGAACGACCTGCAGGGCGCCGAGCGCATCCTGCACCAGCACCGGCAGATCATCGAGGAATGCGGGCTGGTCGTGCACGAGATGGCCTGCAAGCTGCATCTCGCGCGGCTCGCCGCCGCGCATGGCCGACACGACGAGGCCATCGTCTTTCTGGAGCGCGCTGAACGGTTGGGCATCGAGAAGCGCTACCGGCGGCTGACGGCCGCGGCATTGAACGAGCGCGTACGGCTGCTGCTGGCGCGCGGCGATGTACGCGCCGCGCGGCTGGCGCTGCGCTCGCGTGGTACCGAGCCCTCGTTCGAAAGCCGCCCGGTACCTATCCACCCGCTCGACGAATATGCCCATATCGGCGCCGCGCGCGTGCTGATCGCCGAAGGCCACCCGGCTAAGGCCATCGCGGTGCTCGACCGCATCGCCGAGCGGATGCGCCGTGACGGGCGCTTGCGCGGCTTCATGCAGGTCCGCGCGCTTGTGGCGATCGCCGCACACAGCGCGGGCGAAACGCTGCTGGCCCTGGCGGCGGCGGTCGATATTGTCACCCTGGCGCTGCCGCAGAACGCGATGCGCTCGCTGATCGATGAAGGCTACCCGATGCGCGAGGTGCTCGAATTCGCCAGGGCGCGAATTCCTGCGTGGTCGCGTAATTCCGGCACCGCCACTTTTGTCGACGCGCTGCTGCGTGAGTTGGACAGGACAGTGCCCGAACGCGCTCGCCCGATGGCAATCGTGGGGAAAAAGCGAATGCTGAGCAGCAAGGAGACTGACGTCGCAGCCTTGCTCCTGCGCGCCTATACCAACCGCCAATTGGCCGAGACGCTGTCCATGGCGCCCGATACGGTGAAGTGGCATCTGAAGAACATCTTCGGCAAGCTCGGCGTCTCGAGCCGCACGGAAGCGGTTCTCAAGCTGAAGGAAATCGGGCTCGACGGCTCAACGGAGCGCAAACTGGCCGGATAACCACCCGAAGGGGTGGGCTCAAAAAACCCACCCTTTACCCAAAGGTGTCGGGACAGCGCTAATGTAGCGCGCCATCATCCAGCCGAGATACGCTGGGTGGGAGCCGCATGGCGACTGGTTTCGTTTTTCACGAACTTTATCTTTGGCACAACACCTGGAACTGGAACCAGGTTTTCCCGCCGAGCCTGACGGTTCAGCCCGGCACTCATGCCGAAAATCCCGAGACCAAGCGTCGCCTCCGTAACCTGCTGGAAGTGAGCGGCATCCTCGACCATCTGGTCACCATCAAGCCGCGACGCGCCACCGTCGAGGAGCTGTCGCGGATCCACACGCCGGCGCATATTGCCAAGATCAGGGAGATCAGCGACCGCGGCTATGGCGACGCCAGCTCGCTGACGCCGCTCGGCGCCGGCAGCTATGAAATCGCGCTCCTTGCCGCCGGCGGCGCCATCAAAGCCATGGAGGCCGTCATCACGGGCGAGGTCGACAACGCCTATGCGCTGATCCGCCCGCCGGGGCATCACGCCACCGCCGATGTCGGCATGGGCTTCTGCCTGTTCTCGAACGCCGCCATCGCCATCCGGCATGCGCAGCAGTTGCACGGCCTCACGCGCATCGCAGCCGTCGACTGGGACGTGCATCACGGCAACGGCACGCAGGCGATCTTCTACGACGATCCGAGCGTGCTTACGATCTCGCTGCACCAGGACAATCTGTTCCCGGCCAATTCCGGCGCGATCGCCGAGAATGGCGAGGGCAAGGGCAAGGGCTTCAACATCAACGTCCCGCTGCCCCCAGGGTCCGGTCCCGGCGCCTACGCCGCGGCTTTCGAGCGCGTGGTGATCCCGGCGCTTATGCGCTTCAAGCCGGAGCTGATCGTGGTGCCCTCGGGCTTCGACGCCTCCGGCGTCGACCCAATGGGACGCATGCTGATGAATTCCAGCGGCTACCGCAGGCTGGCGCGCATGCTGCTCGACGCGGCGCGCGAACTATGCGGCGGGCGCCTGGTGATGACGCATGAGGGCGGCTACTCGGAAATGTACGTGCCCTATTGCGGCCTAGCCGTGATCGAGGAGCTCTGCGGCCATCGCACGGGGGTCGAGGACCCGTGGGACCAGTTGATGGGACAATGGGGTGGAATGTCGGCGCAGCCGCATCAGACGGCAGCGATCGATCAGGCAGCCGAACTGGTTAAGAACATAAACTGACAAAAACATGAACCGACAGGGGAATCGAGATGAAGCGAAATATGAAAATACCGACACCGAACGTCATTGCCGGCTCCCGCCGCAACTTCCTTATCAAAGGCAGTCTCGCCACGGCCGCGACGCTGACCGGCATGCCGGCCATGCTGTTTTCGATGAACAACGAAGCGCGCGCCGAAGGCGATCCGATCCCGGTCGGCCAGTGCGGCCCGACCACCGACTTCGCCGCGCCCGACGGCATCGAGTTCAAGAACGGCCTGACGCTCGCCTGCGAGGAGATCAACGCGCTGGGCGGCATCCTCGGTCGGCCGCTGGAGCCCTCCTTCGAGGACACCGCGCAGATGGGCGACGCCACCAACGTGCAGGCGGCGCAGCGCCTCGTCGACCGGCACGGCGTGCACGCCATCCTCAACGGCTACAACATTGGCTCGGGCGCCGCGATCCAGGAGGTCGCCGCCGACAACGGCATCATCTATGTCCACTACGACACCACGATCGGCCACAACAATCTGGTGAAGTCCAACCCGGACCGCTACTGGGGCTCCTTCCAGGGCGACCCCGCCGAATACTGGTATGGTCCCGGCTTCCTGAAGTTCCTACAGGGACTGGAGGAAAACGGCGAGTGGAAGCGCAAGAACAACAAGATGGCGGTGATCCTGTCGGCCGGCGTCTATGCCTCCAACATCGCCAATGCCGTCAAGGAACAGGCCAAGAGCTATGGCTGGGACATCAGCCTGTTCGAGACCGTCAGCGTGCCCGCTTCCGAATGGGGGCCGACGCTGGCCAAGATCCGGCAGGATCCGCCGGCGGTGATCTGCATCACTCACTTCCTGCCCGCCGATCTCGGGCAGTTCGCGCTGCAGTTCGCCTCGAATCCGACGCCGAGCCTTGTTTATATGCAATACGGCCCGTCGATCCCGGCCTTCCGCGACATCGCCAAGCAGGCGGCCAACGGCATCATCTACGCGACCGTCGTCGGCGCGCTGCAGGACGAGATCGGCACTGCCTTCGAGAAGCGCTACAAGGAAAAGTTCGGCCCGAACGCCGGCCATAATTCCGGCGCGCAGCCCTATGACAGCGCCTATGTCTGGGCGACCGCGGCAGCACTTGCCGGCGGCACCGGCGAACCCGGCAACAACGACCAGAACCGCAAGGTTGCGGCCCGGATGAGCTCGATGATATGGCGCGGCGTGACCGGCACGACCCGCTTCATGCCGCTCGAGAACGCCGCCTACACCTATCCGACCCAGGTCAACGATTCATCGCTCGGCATGCCGCATCAGTTCCTGCAGATCCAGGACTATACCAAGGGGCCCGGCCTGATCGCGCCGGCGCCATACGGCACGACCAAGTTCATGATGCCGCCATGGATCAAGGGATAACCCTGTGACGGGAGACGCCGCCGCGACGCCATTGCTGTCGTGCAGGCATGTCGGCAAGTCCTTCGGCGCGCTCGCGGCGGTCCGCGATCTGTCCTTCGATGTCGGGGCTGGAGAAATTCTCGGCATCGGCGGACCGAATGGCGCCGGCAAGACGACGCTGTTCGAGGTGATCTCGGGGCTGAACCCGGCCACCAAAGGCGCGATCGTGCTTGACGGCCAGGACATCACCGGGCGTGCGCCCGAGCAGATCTGCCATGCCGGCGTTGCCCGCACCTTCCAGCTCAATGCCGGCTTCGACAGCATGACCGCGCGCGAGAACGTGCTGGTCGGCGCCTATTTCGGCCGCAGCAACCGGACCGTGCCGACGCTGCGCGCCGGCCGCGCGGCGCATGAGGCCGCCGACGCCGCGCTTGAAATGCTCGGCATTGCCGACCGCGCCGACAAGGTCACCGGCAAGCTGCCGGTGCTAGACCGCAAGCTCTTGATGATGGCGAGCGCCATGGCGACGAAGCCGAAACTGCTTCTGATGGACGAGCCCGTCGGCGGCCTCACCGCTCGTGAGGTCGACCGTGTGATGGATGCCGTGCGCGCCATCAAGGCGGCGGGCGTCACCATCATCCTCATCGAGCACGTGATGCGCTTCCTGGTGCGCCTCTCCGACCGCATCATGATCATGCATCACGGCGAAAAGATCTTCGAAGGCCTGCCGACAAAGCTTCTCGACGACCGCACCGTCGTCGACGTTTATCTCGGCCAGGGCGCTTCCGAGCGGCTGCGCTCCTTCATGGAAAACACGCATGGCTGAGGCGGCGCTCGAGATCGTCGACGCCAGCGCCGGCTATGCCGGTCGCATCGTGCTCGACGCCATCAAACTGTCGGCAAGGAAGGGCGAGCTCACCGCCATTGTCGGCCCCAACGGTCATGGCAAGAGCACCCTGCTCAAGGCGATTTCCGGGCTTGTCCCGGTGACGTCGGGCGAGATCCGCCTCGACGGCTCGCGCATCGACCGCCTGCGCCCCGACCAGATCGTCGAGCGCGGCGTCACCCAGGTTCCGCAGGGCGATCTGCTCTTTCCGGCAATGACCGTCCACGAGAACCTTATGATGGGTGCCTATGCCAACAGCGGCGGGTTGGCAGAACGGCTCGACTTCGTCTTCACGCTGCTGCCCAAGCTGAAGGAGCGCCGCAACCAGACCGCCGGCACGCTTTCGGGCGGCGAGCGCCGCATGTGCGGCATCGGCCGCGGTTTGATGGCCGGCGGCGAGGTGCTGATGCTTGACGAGCCCTCGCTGGGCCTCGCCCCGATCGTCATCGAGCAGATCTACGAGGTCATCTTCAACCTCAGGCGCGAAGGACGCACTATCCTTCTGGTCGAGGAGAACGCCGAGCGGATCGCCGAGCATGCCGACATGATCCATCTGCTCGACAATGGCCGCGTCGCCTGGTCGGGCCTGGGCGCCGAACTGATGGCACGCCCGGAAATCGTCGAAACCTATCTCGGAGTGTGAGCGATGGACGTCCTGATCCAAATCGTCGCTTCCGGCCTGACACTCGGCGCCATGTACGCGGTCGCGACCATCGGCCTGTCGCTGGTCTACGGCTCGCTCAACATGCTCAACATGGCGCATGGCGCCATCCTGACGCTCGGCGGCTACATCTGCTACGCGGCAATCGTTCATGCGGGCCTCCATCCGGCGCTCGCGCTTCTCGCCGCCGCGCTCGTCTGCGCGCTGGTCGGGCTACTGATCTATTTCAGCGCGGCGCTGCCGCTGCTCAGAGCCGAGAATTTCGAGACAAACATCTTCATCGCCACGATCGGTATCGGCAGCGTCATCGAGAATTTGATGCTGAAGGGTTTTGGACCTTATCCGATCTCGCAGCCTCTCGCGGTCGAGGGCCAGGTCGTCATCGGCAATGTGCACATACCGCTGCAGAACGTCTTCATCCTCGGCGTCGCCATCGTGCTGATGGTGGCCGTCGCCATCCTCCTGCAGCGCACCAGCGCCGGCCGCGCCATCCGCGCCACTTCGATGAACCGCGAGGCGGCGCAACTCATGGGCGTCAGGGTCGGCCGCGTCTACGCGCAGGTGCTGGCGCTCTCGGGCGCGCTCGCCGCTGTTTCCGGCATCATGATCAGCTCGATCGCCACGCTGACCCCGGTGATGGGCGGCGACCCGCTGCTGAAAGCCTTCATCGTCTGCGTGGTCGCGGGGCTCGGCAATGTCTACGGCGCGGTGATCGCGGCAATCGCGCTCGGGCTGCTCGAAGCCGCCACGCAGTATGTGCTCGGCGTGCGCTGGAGCTTCGCCACCTTGCTGCTTCTCGTCATCCTCGTGCTCATCTGGCGCCCCTACGGCCTGTTCGGCAAACAGCAGGTGGTGCGCCTATGACATCCATCCGCCGCGACATCCTGATCGGCCTCGTCTGCCTGGCTCTCGCCATCGCGCTGCCGCTCGTCATGCCAGGGCGCTACGTCATTACACAGTCGACGCTGTTCTTCATCTGGGCGATCGTGGTGGTGCAGTGGAACCTCGTGCTCGGCATAGGCGGCATCTTCTCGCTGGCGCAGATGGCGCTGTTCGCCACCGGCGCCTACGCCACCGCGATGCTAGGCTTCTACTGGAAGGTGCCGATGCTCGCCGCCATTCCAATGGCCGGCGTGGTCACCGTCGCGGTCGGCATGCTGATCGGCCTCGCCTGCCTGCGCCTGCGCGGCCCCTACGTGGCGTTGCTGACGCTGGCGATCGCGCAGGTCATGTATGTGCTCATCGTCAACGACACCGACTGCTTCACCACCACCGGCGGCTGCATGCCACTGTTCGGCGGTGTGCGCGGCATCGGCCAGTTCGGCGACATCGGTCTGCGCGCGCTGTTCCCGTCGAAATGGTACGTCGCCCACTATTATGTCGGGCTGGCGCTGCTGGCCATCGCGGTGACGATCTCGATCGTCGTTATCAGGGGACCGCTCGGATTGGCCTTCCGGGCACTGCGCGACAATCCAGGCTACGCAATGTCGCGCGGCATCAGCCGTTTCAAATACCAGCTCTGGATCTTCGCAGTCTCAGCCTTCTTTACGGGCATCGCCGGCGGCTTCTACGCCATCCATTTCCGCGTCGTCGGCCCGACGGTGTTTTCCTTCTCGACGCTGCTGTTTCTGATCGCGATGATCGTCATCGGCGGCCTCGGCTCGATATGGGGACCCCTGCTCGGCGCCGCCTTGCTGATGCTGGCTGATGAAGGCATGCGGGAATTGTCCGACTACCGCAACATCGGCCTTGGACTGTTGCTTGCCGTCTTCGTCATTGCATGGCCGAACGGGCTGAACGGCTGGCTGCGTAGAGGTCCGACCAGTCGCGATTGATGAGGTGCCTCGAACCGCTCTCAACGAGCGATTTTGCGAAAACAGCCACCTGAAGATCACGACCCTTAGCTCTTGGGCAGTCGTAATGACGCTTAGACGGCCGAGTTGGGGCGCAAAGCTGCTGTTCAGACCGTAGAGGCGCTTGAGGGTTGTGCTGACTCACGTTGTCAGGAAGGCGCCGTGCCAGAAGGTCGATGCCTCCCAACCCACCCTAGATCCGAATCTCGTGTCCCACTTTGTCCATGAGCACCCGCAATTCGGGCTGAGGCGCGACCCAGAAAGTTCGAAAAGCTTCCAAGAACCCCAGGCAGACTGGACGCCTGTGGACAATCAGCAGTCGAGACCACCCTTGTGACAAAGTCGTGGACCTGTTGCCAAAACCGGCTAAGAGAGTTCGGGTATCGCCGCGAAATGGGAGTTATTGCATGTCGGAAGAGATTGAGAACGGCCGAAGCCAGCTGATCGAGCTCACTGCGGACATCGTGTCTGCATACGTTAGCAAAAACGCGGTGCCGGTTGCGTCTCTTCCGGAGCTTATCGAAAGCGTGAATTCGTCACTTTCTAAGATCGGAGGGCCGGCCGAACCTGAGACGCCGGCCCTGGTGCCCGCAGTCAATCCGAAGCGATCGGTGTTCCCCGACTATATCATCTGCCTCGAAGACGGGAAGAAGTTCAAATCGCTGAAGCGCCATCTTGGCGTGCACTACGGCCTGACGCCAGACGAGTATCGCGAGAAATGGGGATTGAAGTCGGACTATCCGATGGTGGCGGCCAACTATGCGGCTTCACGCTCCCAGTTGGCCAAATCGATGGGTCTCGGGCGAAAGTCGGCGCCAACGTCTGCCAAACGAGCTCCGGCCAAACGGAAGGCCAACGCTTAGGGCCGGCAGTGTTTTGGAGTGTCTGATCTTGGGCGCTCCAATTATTCGTCACGTCACAAAATCCGACTTGATCTCGGCAGTAGCGGATCGAATGCGAGACCGGGCATAAAAAAAAGCCCGCTGGAGCGGGCTAAATCGAAAACCTTGCGCATGGCCCGGAATTTTAGCGCTAAGCCGCCTGGGCCCAAGCATGCCATGTTTCTGGAGCGTTCTCTCCCGTGCGAGGGTGTCAGATGGTGGGTGTGGATAGTAACCACTTGTTCACCATGAGAAGGCAATCTGATTGAAGGTGCTTCCACCGCGCCTAACCTGAGACTGCGTCATTGATGACGCATTCCGCCTAACACCGGCGGCCGACGTTTTCATATACCCCACCCCCGCCCCCAAACAGTATGCGTCGGCCGTCGGCCTGGGCAGACTAGGTATTGCCCGACGCCGGTATTCGTCCCGTCAGATCACGCGTCTCTGCCATCGTATCCCGACTGCCAGCCTCATCTTCGCCAAGGTCGCAAAATATCCGACAACGGGGCTTCCGATAGGAGCAGTCTTGTGATCACCCGAATTCTTGTCGCGGCCGGCGCCCTTGCGCTGGCTGGCTCTCTCGCTGGCCTGGCAAAGGCGCAGGAGACGTTCCACGGCTATGATTGCACGGATGACTGCTCTGGACACGAGGCCGGCTACGATTGGGCAGCAAGGAACGACATCACCGACGAGCGAGATTGCGATGGTGATAGCCAATCGTTCAACGAAGGCTGCCAAGCGTACGTTGAAGAGCAAGCGGATGATGCAGCCCGGAACAGCCAACCCGACGAAGAAAACGTCGACGAGGATAGCGACGAATAGGAATCCAGGCCGCGATTCGTGGGGCCGCTAATCCCGAAGCGCGCATACGGGTCGGTTCAGGGTGCTGCGGCGCGAGTGAGCCGACGGGGTGGGAGTGTATCATTTTAATACAATCCTCAATTTGTAGACTCCTGCGATGCATCGGCAACTAGTGTCTCCGTCCGGCGGAAGGAGGGAAAGGCCGCGGACCGGGAGGAAAAGCGATGTCCGTCCAAAAGGAAGACTATCGAACGAATAGAGCCGACTATCTGATCGCCGCGAAAGGCCAATCGGCCGTTGATGTAGGCCGCAATGACATTCTAGAAAGAAGAAAGAAAACCCTGCGGTTAAGAGATCCGCAAATCGCCAGATTGGCCGCAAACCCGTGTGAAAGCTTGCCAGGATCAAGAGCAAGACCGCGCGGGAATTAGCGACGCTGGTGCTTCCTAGAGACCGCAGCGGCGCTTGGCGTTACTCCCGACTCCGCCTTATGGATGCGTGCCGATCATTTCGGCAGGGATGTATATTTGTCGTCAGCCGGCGCCGTGTTTCGATTCCGAGCCCCCGCCGGTTAGGCCCGGCGTGTGCTGGCCTACCCCGCCAGCCTGCCGGGCCGCTCCCGTATCAGGGACACGGCGTCCACCTCTGTTCGGTGTCACCGCATGGTTCGTGAACTGCAGGTTCCGATCGTCGCTAAATTGCGCGGTTCTCACTTCTTCTTCGGAGCGTCGGCCGGGTTGGCGAACGTGATGCCACCGGGGGCACTGACCTGAACGTCAATGATGCCCCCTTCGTCTCCGGTCCACACGTAGTGCATGCCGCCAGGCTGTAATGCGAAAAAGGCTCCCGGCTTGAGCCACGGGCCGGTCTTGTCGAGCTTATCCCCAAACCCGAACCCGACCTGACCGCTGATCAGCCACACGGCCTCGGCATTAGGATGGCTGTGCGGAGGAACGACGTAGTGGGGCGGGAATTTCACGCGGGCAACACTCCAGTCACCAGACTTCGCCAGGACAGCGACTTTGGCGCCGGGCGGTAGGTCGCCAATGTCCTGCCACTTCAGGTCTGCACTGTCGGCCGTTAGGACGGGGGTCGACTTTACGCCCTCCTGACCCTCGGCAGCGAATGCTAAGCCTCCAGACACAAGGACTGCCGCACTGGTGAAGCCGAGCACAATGAGCATTAATCGGCCACTAGATCGTGATGAAATCTTCATGATTGCATCCTCCCGAAGGTGGTCACGCGCGTGAATGCGCGCGACACCTCATATTAGCAGAATTGCATTTGCCTGCTTGGCGTCGCTACCGCGATCACGTAATTTTGCGGACTGCGCGCCAAACCTATGTTTGTAAGTGGCGGATACCCATTACCGCCTTCGGCCGGTGTCTCAGGTACTCCAACGCCCCCCGCCCAAACTGCGGCACCGGCCCCTATTCATCCCACCAGATAACCCGCTTCTCCCACCTGATCTCCACTAGGCGCCGATAGCGGATCGTGTGCGCCTGCTCCCCGTCGGGTGGAATAGCTGCGCGCTCATCCATTCCCGGCTCTTGCATTGCTGGCAGCGGAGCCTATCCCGCACTTCGTGGATCGTCACGTTGCCGATCACCTCACGCAGCTCGAGCGGCTTGTATTAGCGCATTGCAGCGGCGCGGCGGATGCCCGCAACTTGCCCGCCATCGTGGGGATGCGTGAGGGTCCAAGCGGCACCTCTCGGCCACCTTCTCCGGTTGCTTGGGCATATATTCCTGATCGCCGGCGGGGAACCCCCGCAGCCTGCTTATCGTTGTAGGACATAGGAGTCGCGGGCCGGCCGGTCTTGGAACGACGTTCCAGGGCTCGGAGCCCGCACAACACCACCGAAGGCTATTTGCATCGCTTGACCAAGCCGCCACACATTCCAGAGTGTCGGCTCCACTGGTGTTACGTCTACCAACGGCGACGCCCATTGGCACTACATGCCCAGAACGCAAAAAAACCGCCCCGGTTAGACCGGGACGGTTATGGATTTATGAAGAAATTGGTTGCGGGGACAGGGTTTGAACCTGGTAACCTCACTTTCGAAGCCCTATCGACAGACAAACGGGTTGCATCGCTGTATTGGCGGTACCCTACTACTGACTAGAACGCCATATCCTAGGCGGGTGGTATGTTCACGTTATGATGGAAGATGTTGTTGGGGTCATAGCGCGTTTTCAACTGCCGCAGCCTTGCGAGGTTTTGACCATAGGCGGCCAACGCTGCCGCGCCGGCGTCCTCGTCTGCCCCCAAATAATTTGCATAGCGACGCTTGCCAGCAAAGGACTTGAGGGCATCGAAGCTGGCGCGCGCCCAAGCGGTGGTGCGATCCGCAGAGACCTTGTCCATCCATTGGCCAAGCACGAGCGTGTTGAAGCCAATGTCACGGAGCGCGAAGGAGGTGGATTCTACCGGAACGCGCGACGCAGAGCCGTGGAAACCTTCCAGCAAGATCGAGCTTGTTGGAACCGGGCAGCGCTCATACGCGATCACGAGGGCCTCGACAGCATCGTCATCAAGGCGCGGAAGGAACGTGGACTTCCAGTAGTTGAATGCGCCGGATGGGAAGCCCGCGTCCAGCATTCCATTGAGGTCCACATAGGGTATCGGGCCTAACGCATCCACCGCTACTGTGCCAAAGCTCCGGATCTGGCGTCCAACTATCTCCGCATCTTCGGGTGAGCCGATATGACAGGAAACGATGGCAACGATCGGGGTGCCCGACCCGTCTGGCGCGGTAGTTAAGCCGGCGACGATCATAAGGTCGTCCGAGGCATTTTCAGCGAGGACCCGGAACCCGCGGAGGACTTGTCTCGCCTCTCGGAATGGAAAGGCAACGATCCCTCCGAACACGACTGGGCCGACGGAATGCAGGCGGAACTCGAAGGAAGCGGCAACGCCGAAGTTGCCACCGCCGCCTCGGAGCGCCCAGAAGAGATCAGGATTTGCGTCGGCGCTCGCCTTCACCACGGAACCGTCTGCGAGCACCAGATCGACGGAGATCAGATTGTCCAGCGCCATCCCGTATTTCGGCATAAGCCATCCAAGGCCGCCGCCGAGGGTAAGTCCAGCAACACCAGTACTTCCAATCACCCCTCCAGTGGTCGCAAGACCATGTAACTGGGTCTCTCTATTTAACTCCCTCCAAGTCACCCCGCCCTCGACTACGGCCGTCCGGGCGGCAGCATTCACGTGAACTCCTTTCATCAAGGAGAGGTCGATCATAAGGCCATTGTCGACCACCGCACGCCCAGCGACGTTGTGGCCGCCGCCGCGTACGCAAATCTCCAGACCGGTCGCTTGGGCGTAAAGGACAGCATCCACGATATCGGCAATACCTCGACAACGGGCAATGACTGCGGGGCGTCGGTCGACGAGGCCATTGTGTATCCTCCTTACCTCATCAAAAGTGGGCGCGCCGGGCTGGAGAATTGATCCGAGAAAATTGCGAGCAAGTTCTGTTTGGACTTCCATGACGCTTCCCCTCCTGTCAGGCGACCGCACTGCCGCGGAAGCCACGGTGAAACCGGCGCAGAAAGCGAACGGTCCGAACGATTCTACGTCGGAATTTATTAGCCAAGGGGATCATGATCCCGGCGACGATCCGATGCAACAGCTGACGTTGCCGCTGGATCCCAGTGCCCGAACCGCGCGGGCTAGGTTCTTATGCGGCTTCAGCGGCAGGCTTGAACATTCTCCTTAATATCTAAGCGCGCTCGCCAAAAACCTCAGCCTTGACGCGATGGGCCCTTGCGGATGCTACGTGCCTTCCGCGGCGCCCTCCATCGCCACTGAGAACCCAGCGACGTCTGCGGCCATGATGGCTGCGAGGCAGGCGCGTGGGTGTCATTCGGGTAGACCTGAGGCGCGCATTGCTTCGATAAGAGGTCCCGCGAGCACCGGCGCGCAACCGATGGCGGAGCACTGACCGGTGCTGCTGAAGTTGGGTTGAAGTTGTATCACGCGCTCGGCAGCCGCTTTCGCATCTTCCATTTGACCGAGTTTAGCAAGCGCCGCTGCCAGAAACATGTGGGAGACACTGAACCCTGGTTTGCTACGAATGGCCCGTTGCGCTGCCACCGCGGCATCTTCATAGCGCCCCCGAAGATAGTGACCCATGCAAATGCCGTGCAGCGCCGCGGTAATCCACGGATCGAGCGGACTAAGGCGGATGCCCCGCTCGCCCCAGTCGATTGCACGCTCGGCTTCCCCTCCCCAGCCCAAAATCAACGCGCCCCAAGAATATGCCCACGCTGCCGATGGGGAGATTGCAAGAGCAGTCTCGAACGTCTCCTGAGCCAAGGTACGGTTATGTTCGACGAGACCAATCGCGATTGCGGCATAAACAAGAGCTGGTGCATCGTCGGGGCCAAGCGCCACTGCAATATGCGCGTGCCGTATCGCCGCTCGGCGATTGTCTTCACGCCTTCCCGCTCGGAGATACAGTATCTCATTGCAAAACGCCGTCTGGCCGTGCGCAAGCGCGTAGTTGGGCTCAAGTAAAAGTGCGCGATCAAGGAGTGGTACCGCCTGCGACGCGCCTTCCGGCATACCAGTATCCACCAAAGGGGTCGCACGTAGCACAAGGTCGTAGGCGTCGAGATTTTCGGGCCGTTTGCGCTTGGCGCGTTCAATTTCGGCTTGGCGCACGCTGGGCTCGATTGCGGCGACTGTGCTTAGCGTAATCTCATCCTGCAAGGCAAAGATGTCATCGACGGCGCGGTCGTAACGATCTGCCCATATGTGTGCGCTGGTCTCCGCGTCAATGAGCTGGGCTGTGATCCTTACTCGTCCGGTCGCCTTTCGCACGCTCCCTTCCAACACGTAACGAACACCTAGTTCCCGTCCAACTTGCCTGACGTCAACGGACCGTCCCTTGTATGTGAACGTTGAATTGCGGGCGATCACGAACAGCCATTTAAAACGGGACAGCGCGGTGATGATGTCTTCCACCATACCATCAGCAAAGTATTCCTGTTCTGGATCACCGCTCATATTCTGGAAAGGCAACACGGCAATGGAGGGTTTGTCAGGGAGCGACAGAGGCTTGAGAATCTCTTCGGATCGAATTGCCACGACACCGACAGTTTCACCGAGCCCAGTCGCTGCGTACGTCCTCACCGGCTCTTCGATGTTCTTGACCTGCTGTGCCCCAAGATCAGTGAAGGCGATGGGCAGAACCTTTCTGACTTGCCCATAGGTCTCACCAGAGACGCAAACGCCTCCCGGTTGCGCCAAGGCTTGCAACCGCGCGGCGATGTTCACGCCATCGCCGAACAGATCACCAGCGCGTACCATCACGTCTCCCACGTGGATGCCGATTCGGAAGTTGATGCGTTTATCAGACGACAGCCCGGCATTCGCTTCAGCCAAGGCGGCCTGCGCTTCCGCCGCGCACTGCACGGCGTCCACAGCGCTCCCGAACTCCGCAAGCACACTGTCCCCCGCTGTGTTCGCGATGCGGCCCCTGTGATCCGCAATGGCCTTGTCGAGGATCGCACGGCGCTCGGTCAGCGCCTTGAGCGTGCCGACCTCGTCAGCACCCATCAGTCGGGAATAGCCTTCAACGTCAGCCGCGAAGACCGCCACCAGCCGTCGCCGGACATCGCTTGATTCCACCACTGGGTGCCCCTAGGTGCGCCGCGGTATTTTGGCGCAAGCGGCGGCTCAGTCAATCGATCGCACGACCCGGCACCAATATTTCCGCTTTGGGTCATCCGCCACCGGGTCGAGCCGACTGGCATATCCGGCCAAGTCCGCTATGACGCGCAGGGCTGCTATTCAACGTAGAACCCTAGGGATTCGCCCACCCGAGCTGTTGGGAAAAAATACGTGCCTTCCAAAGCTAACCAAACACCGAATCTAGTGTCCCACTTTGTCCAAAAGCATCCGCAATTCGGGCTGATGCGCGACCCAGAAAGTTCGAAAAGCTTCCAGGAACCCCAGGCGAATTGGATGCCCTCTGGGGTAGGCCTCCCGCCAAAGCCCCCATTCACAGCTTCCGCTAGCGGTATTTATCTCAGAATCGCTCAGAATTGCGATATACGACTGACTGACGGGCGAAGCGGGCTTTTGACCGCCGTCCGGTCAGCCAACCTCTATGTTCATCTCGGCGATCAGCCGCTCGCGCCCGGCCAGCGAGTTCAGCGCCTTGTCGCCCAGCTCGCGGGCGACGAGGTTGAGCAGCGCTTCGCAAAACACGACATAGGCGCCCATGCTGTTCGAATAAAAGCTGCTGGCGTGCGGGATGAAGAAGGCATGGTCGGCCGGAGGGACGAGTGGCGAGGATCGGGAATCGGTGATCGCGATCACGCTCTGGCCGTTCGCTGCCGCGACGCGGCCGACCTCGGCGACGCTGCGCGTATAGGGCGCGCAGCTGGCTGTGACGACGACGTCGCCCGGCTCAAGCTGCGACAGCGCCTCGGCGACGCCGAGGCGCGGCGCATCCAGGAGCGCTACGTCGGACCGCACCATGCCCAGGCCATAGGTAAGAAAGCTCGCCAGCGAATGGAATTGGCGAACGCCGTGGATGCGCACGCGCCGAGCGCTCGCCAGCAGGCTCGCCGTACCTTTTAGCGAGGCGCTGTCCAACTGGCCGAGGAAGCCGTCGACATTCGCCGCCGTTTCGCGCGCCAGCCGCTCGAAGATCTCGACTTCGGTGCCGCCTGCCGACGGCGTCGTCATCAGCCTTCCGGCCTGGCGGCTGTAGAAATATTGCTGGTCGTCGGCGATCGCCTTGCGGAAGACGGCCTGGAAATCGCTGAACCCTTCGAAGCCGAGACGCTTCGCCAGCCTGGTCAGCGTCGACGGATTGATGCCGAACTGATCGGCGAGTTCCGAGATCGTGCGGACGGCCGATTGTTCGGGCGCCTCGACCAGCTTGGCGAAGACGTCATGCGCCTTGGAGCCGAGGGAAAAGCCTGCTTCGTCGCGGCCCACCGAGAGCGCCAGTGCCCTCAGATCCTCGATGGTGCGCGGCGGCTTCGCAACGACTTCCTCTGGCATCGTTCCCGTTCACCCCGCGACAGGGACAAGTCCATCCCGCATGTCGAAGCGCGCTGCTTCGTATGCCGCATCGTAGACAGCCCACTCGACCTTGTCAGCCCCGATGCGGAAGACAGCGCTTGCAAGCGTGTTCTCGACATCGCTGTCGGCTGGATCGGTGCGGTAGATCGGCAGCTCGGGATCAGCCGCGTCCCACAAGATGCCGAGCGCGCGGCTTTGCGGGTTCGATTGCGACGTCTGATCCAGCAGCGCTTCGCCCCGTCGTTGCCGCACGCCGGACGAACCGGTGACGATCTGCGACATGCGTCCGGTGTCGGCGTGGATCAAGTGGTTCGAGTGGACACGCGCCGCTTCGACGCGATTGACCGACACGGCTTGGGCGGTGAACTCGACGCTGAGCAGCCGCTCGTCGCCGGCCTGCGCCAGGGTGAGATGAAAGGCGCCGGCGCGCGGCACCGATTCGAGCAGAGCCAGCGCCGCGTCGAGGTCCGCTGCGTCGAGCACGGCGCGCGCGAGCACCATGCGCGGCGCCCCGGCGCCGCCGGCCAGCGGCCTGGTGTTGTTGACCGTCTGCACCAGCCTTGCCGACGTGGCCGCGAATGTGTGGCCGGGCAGCGAGCCGGGATAGACGAAGGCGGTGAATTGATTGCCGCCTTCGGACGTCACCCGGGCCAGCGCGCAGTGCCGGGCGAAATCCGGGTCGCCGTCCTCGTTGTGACCGATGACATGCGGGGATCCCGGCAATTGCACCGTCGTACAGCCATCCGGCGCCATTGCCCAGATGTCGCCGCGGCAGTTCCAAAGGAAGACGTCGTCGAAGGCCAATTCGAGCCCGTCGGCGAGGCCCTGCAACTCGGCCCAGTAGCGCGGAAACCGTTCCCGCACGATCGTCGCCATCGTGCCGATACGGGGATCGGCGCGGCGAGCGGTCAGTTCGCGCCATGCCGCGGACGTGCGGAAGTGGTCGTGCAGGGCGGCCCGGCCAAAGCGCCCGAGGGCGGCGCCGACCTCCTGCGGCGACCCCGCGACATCGATGAAGGAAAGCCGGCGGCCGGCATCACGCAACATGCTGGAGAAACTCTTTCAAGCGCGGGTTTTGCGGGTTCGCAAGCAGCTCCCGCGGCTCGCCATCGACGGCGATCTTGCCACCCTCCATGAAGATCAGCCTGGTTCCGACCTTGCGGGCAAAGGCCATCTCGTGAGTGACGACGATCATCGTCATGCCTTCCTCGGCCAGCGCCTGCATCACGCGCAGCACTTCGTGCCGCAATTCGGGATCGAGCGCCGAGGTCGGCTCGTCGAACAGCATCAGCTTCGGCTTGACGGCAAGCGCACGGGCGATGGCGACACGCTGCTGCTGGCCGCCGGAAAGCTCGCTCGGATAATGATGCGCCCGGTCGGCGAGGCCGACCTTGGCGAGCATTTCCAACGCCTGCTTGCGTGCCTCCTGCCGCGTCTCGCCACGCACGCGGCGCGGGCCGAAGGCGACGTTCTCCAGCGCCGTCATTTGCGGAAACAAGTTGAACTGCTGGAAGACCATGCCGGCTTCCTGACGGATCAGGCGGACCATGCGGCCGCCGGATTTGACGCTGATGCCGTCGACGACGAGGTCACCGCCGTTGATCTCCTCCAGCGCATTGATGCAGCGAAGCAGCGTCGATTTGCCGGATCCGGAGGGGCCGATCAGGACGACCTTCTCGCCGGGCTCGATCGACAGGTCGACCTGGTCGAGGATCGTGACCTGGCCGAAGCGCTTGGTGACTTTTTTGAACGCCACGATGCTCACAGGATGCGCATCCTCTTTTCGGTCAGCCTCAGGATGAGCGTAAGCGTGCCCGTCATTATCAGGTAGAACATCGCCACGGCCGACCAGATTTCGACGGCGCGGAAGTTGGCCGCCATGATTTCCTGGCCCTGCCGGGTGAGTTCGCCGACGCCGATGACGATGAACAGCGAGGTATCCTTCAGGCTGACGATGAATTGGTTGCCGAGCGCCGGGATCATGCGGCGGAAGGCGAGCGGGCCGATGATGTAGAGAAGCACTTTCCAGAACGGCAGGCCGAGCGCCAGGCCGGCTTCGCGCAATCCGCGATGGACCGAAAGGAAGGCGCCGCGCACGATCTCGGCGATATAGGCGCCGGCATTGATTATGATCGCCATGATGGCCGCCGCCAGCGGGTTGATGCGGACATCGGCAAGGATCGGCAGCGCGAAATAGATGAACATCACCTGCACGATGATCGGGGTGCCGCGAATGATCTCGACATAGACCATGGCGATGGCGTTGAGAACGATGTTGCCATAGGCGCGCGCCAGTCCGGCGGCGAAGCCGATGACAAGGCCGCCGGCAAGGCCGGCGAGCGCGATCAGCACCGTGAGGCGGGCGCCTTTAAACAGCTCCGGCAAGGCCTGCCAGATGACGGACCAATCGAAATCCATGAGAGCTACCCTTCAGGGAAGGCACGCCGGCCCTGCCGGCGCGCAAGGGGATCCAAGGGAAAGCCCGGTGATCAGCTCTTCGGCGGCTCGGTGCCGAACCACTTCTGGTAGATGGCCTTATAGGTGCCGTCGCCCTTCAGCTTGGCGATCGAAGCATTGACCTTGGCGACGAGCTCGCTGCCCTTCGGAAAGGCGATGCCATATTGCTGGGCCATCATCTGCGGGCCGACGGTCTTCACTTTTCCCTGGCCGTTGGTCTTGATGTAGTAGAGCACGTTGGGCGTGTCGTGCATGGCGGCGTCGGCGCGTCCGGTCGCGACCTCGAGATAGGCGTTGTCACTGTTCGGGAACAGGCGCAGTTCCGTACCCTTGAAATGCTCCTTGGCGTAGTCGGTCGCCGACGTGCCGGTCTTCACGGCAAGCGTCTTGCCGACGAGATCATCCGGACCCTTGATCGTGCTGTCGACCGGCACCATGAGCAGGAAGCCGCTGTCGTAATAGCCGTCGGAGAAGTCGATGACCTTCTTACGCTCGTCCTTGATGGTGATGCCGGCCAGCCCGACATCGACCTGCTTGGTCTGCAGCGCCGGGATGATGCCGTTGAAGTCCATCGGCTGCAGCGTGTAGGTCACACCGATATCCTTGGCGATCGCGGCCCAAAGGTCGATGTCGAATCCGACATATTTGTCGCCTTCCTTGAATTCGAACGGAACGAAGGCGGTGTCCGTCGCCACGATCAGGTCGTCGGCAAAGGCCGGATGGCCGAAGGCGAGCGATGCCGCGACGGCCGCGGCGGCGGTGAGGCTTGCAAGTGCGAACTTCATTTTTCGGGTTCCCCTTTTTGTTGGATTGCCCGGGAAGCCTAGCACCGTCGAATCTGTTGCGCAAATTGAAAATGCATTTAGGTATAATATGCACTACACATTTGCATTTTGCGACAAGGCGAACCTGCTGGGGAACGGCTGTCAGCGAACATTCAGAAGCTTCAGGCGGCGGCCCACTGACGTCTGAGCGCGTCCGCATCGGCGAGTGTGACTCCGCAGGCTTCGACTGCCCGCCTTGTAGCCGCGACGAGGTCCTGATTGCCGGAAGCCAGCGCCCCGCCGGGCAAGAAAAGATTGTTCTCCAAGCCGACGCGCGCATGCCCGCCGAGCAGCGCCGCGGTAGTGACGCAGGCCGTCTCCTGGCTGCCGAAGGCGCAGACCATCCAATGGCTGGCGGCGGCGATACCGGGCGCCAGGAACGGCAGCAGGTCGGTGGGCCGGGACGTCTGCCCGACCGTGTAGCGGCCGAGCACGTAGAGAACCGGCAGATTGTCGAAGGGGATCAGGCCGCGACCCGCGAGCGCCGCGAGATAGGTCGCCTCCTCGGGGGTGTAGAGGATGATCTGCGGCGTGACCTTCTCCCTGCGCAGCGTTTCGAGGAACGCGGCGAACGCCGCTTCACGCGTCGGGTCGGGCACGAGCTCGCGCAAGGCCAGCGAAACCGCTTCGGGGCGGACTTCCAGCACCACTCGCATCTGCTCTTCGGGCCGATAGATGCCCAATGCCTCACTGGTGATCTGGAGGACGAGCCTGTCGCCGACGCTCGTCCTGATCGCCGCGGTCGCGGCTTGGTAGGCTTCAGCGTCCAGCAAATGGCGTGCGTCGCGGTCGCGGACATGGACATGGATCATGGCGGCGCCAGCTTCGAACGAAGCAGCGGCCACATCCGCCAACTCATCCGGGGTGATCGGCAAGGCTGGATGGTCGGCCTTCGTGCGCCGACCGCCATTTGGCGCCACGGCGATCGCAACGCGATTTTGGTACGGCATTAATAGCTCCATTTGTTGCAAAAAATCAACTTGTGCAACATATATTGCACGATCATACATTTGCGTCTATGGTTGCGGCATGATCCGCGCGCCGCTCACCGATGCCATCGTCGAGGTCTTCGACGCCCTGCCTTCGCAGCTTCAGGACGCTGCCCGCTATCTTCTCGACAATCCCGAGGACGTGGCGCTGCTGTCGATGCGCGAGCAGGCGCGGCGCGCCGGCCTGCAGCCCTGGACGATGGTGCGCCTGGCCAAGCGGCTGGGGTTCGACGGCTACGAACCGCTGCGCTCGCTCTACGCCAATGCCATGCGGCAGGGCGAGCTTGGCTTCGCCGGCAAGGCCGGCGCGCAACTCGCGCACCAGCAGGAGGTTGGCGACCGTGCGTTGGCCGCCGAGATGGTGCGGTCGTTGGCGGAGCAGATCGCAAGGCTTGGCGAACCCGGACAACTCGACACGCTTGCCGCGGCGGCAGAGCGGTTGCATGCGGCGCGCCGGATATTCTGCCTGGGACTGCGCTCCAGCCATCCGGTCGTCGCGCATTTCAGTTACGTCATGTCCTTCCTCGGGGAGAAGGCGGTGATGCTGGACGGTGCGTCCGGAACAGGCACCGACGCTATTCGCCTGGCGACCGGCGAAGATATGCTGTTTGTGGTCAGCGTTGCTCCCTACACCAGGCTCACCGTCGATCTTGCCCGACGCGCCACGGCCGGCGGCGTGCCGGTGATCGCGCTCACCGACAGCGCGGTCTCGCCGCTCGTCGGGCTGGCCGCCCTGTCGGTGCTGGTGCCGACGGAAAGCCCGTCCTTCTTCCACGCCATGGCGCCGGCTTTCGTCGTCGGCGAGATCCTCGCGGCGCTGATCGCCGGCAAGGGCGGGGACAAGGCGCTTGCCGCCATCCGCCGCACCGAGGACCAGCTCTCCCAACTCGACATCCACATCTTGCCGCCGCGCGGCCGGAGGAAATCATGACCCATATCCTGCATCGCCAGATCAACGCCGTGCTGCCGGTCGCCAGCGGCGGCAAGGGCATCGAGCTGTTGGACAGCAACGGGCGCGGCTATATCGACGCCTCCGGCGGCGCCGCTGTTTCCTGCCTCGGCCATGGCCATCCCGACGTCATCGCCGCCATGCACCGGCAAGCCGACACGCTTGCCTACGCCCATACCAGCTTCTTCACCAGCGACGTCGCCGAAGCCCTTGCCGACCGGCTCGTCGCCGACGCGCCGGCCGGCATCAGCCATGCCTATTTTGTCTCCGGCGGTTCGGAGGCGATCGAGGCGGCGCTGAAAATGGCGCGGCAGTATTTCGTCGAGATCGGCCAGCCGCAGCGCCGCAACATCATCGCGCGCAAGCAGAGCTATCACGGCAACACGCTTGGCGCGCTCGCGACCGGCGGCAACGAATGGCGGCGCGCCCAGTTCCGGCCGCTGCTCATCGAAACGCATCACATCGACCCGTGCTTCGCCTATCGCTTCCAGGAAGCCGGCGAGACGGATGAGGACTATGCCGCTCGCTCGGCGCAAGCGCTTGAAGACAAGATCATCGAGCTCGGACCGGAGACGGTCATGGCCTTCGTTGCCGAAACGGTGGTCGGCGCGACGGCTGGCGCGGTGCCGCCGGTGGCGGATTACCTGCGCCGTGTCCGCCAGATCTGCGATCGCCACGGCGTGCTCCTCATCCTCGACGAAGTGATGTGCGGCATGGGCCGCACCGGAATGCTGCACGCCTGCGAGCAGGACGGCGTCGCTCCAGACCTGATGACGATCGCCAAGGGGCTCGGCGGCGGCTATCAGCCGATCGGCGCGGTCCTGCTGAGCCGCAAGATCTTCGACGCCTTCGCGAGTGGCTCAGGCCTCTTCCAGCATGGCCACACCTATATCTGCCATCCGATGGCCTGTGCCGCGGCGCTTGCCGTTCAGGAAGTCATCGCTCGCGACAAGTTGCTCGACAACGTGAAAGCCATGGGCGCGTATCTGGCGCGCCGGCTCGGCGAGCGCTTCGGCAACCATCCCCATGTCGGCGACATTCGCGGCCGCGGCCTGTTCATGGGCGTCGAGCTGGTCGAGGATCGCTCGTCCAAGCAACCTTTCGATCCGAAGCGGAAGCTGCATGCGCGCATCAAAAAGGCCGCCATGGCGAACGGCCTTCTCGTCTATCCAATGGGCGGCACTATCGACGGGGCTAATGGCGACCACGTGCTGCTGGCGCCGCCGTTCATCAGTGACTTGGCCGCCATCGACGCTATTGTCGAGCGGCTGGGCGAAGCATTCAATCAGGCTTTTCGCGGATCATTAGACTAGGACGTAACGGCTTGCAGGAGTCTGGCTAAACGGCGTGTAATCTACTTAATTAAGAGCTGGCGCATCACTCATGGCGTCTGCGCAACACCATCTGCGTTGGTCCGCTTGTCAACTGAGCTAATCCGAAAACAGACAGTCCGCATTCGTGAAGAGTTTCGGGCGCCGGCAGGCGTACGAAAGTCCCCGAGGAAGGAACCCGCG